>CAYMTH010000064.1:0-11515 GCA_964393235.1 uncultured Solibacteraceae bacterium
CCTGCACGGCAAGAGCCTGCGGCCGCTGCTCGACAACCCGGCCGCGCCGTGGGACCGGCCCGCGATCAGCCAGGTGACCCGCGGCACGAAGGCCACCGGCTACAGCATCCGCACGGAGCGCTACCGGTTCACCGAATGGAACGACGGCCGCGGTGGCGAAGAGCTCTACGACTACCAGGCCGACCCGAAAGAAGTGAAGAACCTCGCGGCGAGCGCCGCGCATGCCAAAGTGAAGGATGACCTGCGCGCCCGGCTGCGCGCCGTCACGAAATCCCGCGGGAGGGCATAAACGATGAACCGCAGGCAGTTCCTGTCCGTTCTGGCCGCGGCGCCGCTGGCCGCCGCGCCGGCGAAACCGAACATCGTGCTGATGGTCGGCGACGACCTGGGCTACGGCGACCTCGGCAGCTACGGCGGCACCGACGTCCCGACGCCCTATCTCGATTCGATCGCGAAGAACGGCGTGCGCTTCACCGACGGCTACGTCAGCTGCCCCTACTGCAGCCCGACCCGCGCCGGCCTCATGACCGGCCGCTACCAGACGCGCTTCGGCCACGAGTTCAACCCCGGCCCGGCCGAGCAGGCCGTGGCCGAGTTCGGCCTGCCGCTCACCGAAACCGCGATGCCGCAACGGCTGAAGGACCTCGGCTACGCCACCGGCATGTTCGGCAAATGGCACCTGGGCTACAAGCCCGAGTTTCATCCGCAGCGGCGCGGCTTCGACGAGTTCTACGGCTTCCTGGGCGGCGCGCACAGCTACCTGGACGCCGAGGCCGACCCGGCCAACCCCGTCTTCCGCGGCACGGAGAAGGTGGCCCGTGTCGACTACACCACCGACCAGTTCGCGGCCGAGGCGGCCGGCTTCATCGAACGCCACAAGGATCGCCCGTTCTTCGTCTACCTGCCGTTCAACGCCGTCCACACGCCGCTCGAGGCGCTGAAGAAATACGAGGACCGGTTCGCCGGCAAGATCGCCGATCCGCGCCGGCGCACCTTCGCGGCCATGCTCTCGGCGATGGACGACGGCGTCGGCCAGGTGCTCAAAACGCTCGACCGGCTGAAGCTGACCGGACGGACGCTGGTGGTCTTCCATAGCGATAACGGCGGGCCGACGGCCGGCAATACGTCGAAGAACACGCCCCTGCGCGGCTTCAAGGCGCAGGTCTACGAGGGCGGGGTGCGCGTGCCGTTCCTCGCGCAGTGGCCGGGGCGCATTCCGAAGGGGAAGACCTACGCGCACCCGGTGATCGCGCTGGACCTGCTGCCGACCTTCGTCGCGGCCGCCGGCGGCGCGCCGGGCGCCGATTGGAAGCTCGACGGCGTGAACCTGCTGCCGTACCTGGAAGGCAAGCAGAAGGGCGCCCCGCACGAGCGGCTCTTCTGGCGCTTCGGCCGGCAGTGGGCGATGCGCGAAGGGGATTGGAAGCTGATGTCGATGGGCGGGGCGCCGGAGCTGTACAACCTGCGCGCCGACATCGGCGAACAGAAGGATCTCTCGTTTACCGAGAAGGACCGCCTCGGCCGCATGTCGGCGGCCTGGGAGGAGTGGAACAAGGGCAACATCCCGGCCCGCTGGGTGCCGGCGCAGCGCGGCGGCAAGCAAGGGAAAGCGAAGAAGAAGAAGCGCGCCTGAGCCTACATGGCGCCGTCGACGCCGACCCAGAGGTTCATCGTGTTCAGGTCCTCGCGCCCGGCCGATTTCAGGTACAGGAACAGCTGCATCCGGTAGGCGGCGTAGTGCGAGAGCACGAGGCTGACGATGAGCGAGCCGCGGCTCGCCGGTGGGCCGAACATCTCGTGCGGTTCGCGGAACTGCGCGTCGGTGAGCGGGCCGAGCAGGTCGTCGAACAGTTCGTTCTGCCTGGCGATCGACTCCTTGATTTCATCGAGCGAGAGCGTGCGCGCGATGGCCTCTTCGGCGTTCCAGGACTTGCCCCACGCCTCGCGGTCGAACGTCGGAGCAAGGGCGCCGCGGAGGTGGGTGGACGGCATAATCGTCAGGTACCGCAAGAGTTCGATGAGGCTGCGCTGGTGCGGCGTCGGGCGGTATTGGAGCATGTCCGGCTCGACCTTCGAGACCAGATGCAGCAGCAGGCGGACCTCGCCCCGGAGGGCATTGATGAGTTCATCCTTCGACAGGACCATCGGGTTTCTCTTTCCGGAGGTCGCGCAGGGCGTCCCTCCCTATCCATCTTGCCGCAGGGCCGGTCGCGGAGGCCAGCCTCTGCGCGGTGGCGAGCGCGGCGCGGCGCAGCGCCGGATTGCGCCGGCCGGTGGCGCGGAGCGCCCAGCTGACGCCCTTCTTGACGAAGTTGCGCTCGTCGCCCGCGCCACGTTCAATCCAGGCGAGCCCGTCGAGAAACCGCTCGTCGGGGGCCGCCTTGTCGTGCAGCGCCAGCGAGGCGAGCAGCGCGAAGCCGGCCCGCTTTTCGAACTCCGGCGCGCGGCGGCACCACTTCTCCGCCATCGCCCAGGCCGGCGGCGCCTGGTCGAAGAGCTTGAAACAGAGCGTGTCGCAGACGGCCCAGTTATCGAACTGGCGGCACCAGCGGTCCATCTGCGCGGCGTTGACGCGGGCGGGCTCGTCGACGAACGCGGCGAGCAGGCGCGCCTCGTACCAGCCGGTTTTCCAGAGCGCCTCGGCGAGCGCGTGGTCCCGGCCCAGCTGCTCGCCGAGCGCCTGGATGTTCTTCATCGAAACGCCGTAGAACTGCCGCGCGCCGATGCCGAAGCGATCGAGGTTGGCGCGGTCCTGCGGGGTGGCGCGGGCCGCGAGCCGGGCGAGGATTTCGGGGATGGTCATGGCGATCTCCGGGAGGCGAGGTAGGCGGCTGCGCGACGCTGGATTTCGGCGCCCTCGCCGAAGAGCCAGAGGCGGGTGGCGAACCAGTCGACGCGGAGTTCGCGGCGTTCGCCCTCCCAGCCGTCGGGGCGGCGTTCGTAGATGTCGCCGAGCAGGACGTGGAGGAACTCGTGGACGACGGTGTTGACGGAGAGAAACGGCACCTGGTGGCCGTGGGCGCGGGGGACGGCGATGAGGCAGAGGTGGTAGCCGTCGTACTGAGTGGTGAGGCCGGCAAGGCCGTGGGCGCGGTCCCACTCCATGGGGATGGCATCGGTGAGGACGAGGTTGATGGGCCGATGGGCGATACCGGTGAAAACCGGGCGGCCGGAGGGGGCCCGTTTGATTTCGCCTTGGCCTTGGGTGGTGCGGAAGGTGATGGCGGCTTGGGCGAAGTCCCGCCACACTTCGGGCCAGATTCGTTGCCAGAAGGCGTTGAGGGCTTCGGGGGGAATGCGGGCACGGGCGTCTTGGATAATGTGGAGGGGGATTTCGAGGCGCGAGGGGGCGGCGGCGAGGGGGGCAAGGGCGGCGATGATGGCCCGGCGAGTGATGGAGTCGACCTCGGGTGGGGGTGCTGGGATCAGGGTACCACTGGGGGCCTTAGTTTTCGGCGTCGCGGAAGCAGGCGAGGAGAGTACCGCCGGAGCGGGCCCAGGTGGTGAGGATGGTGGCCGTGAGGGCGAAGGGGAAGAGGAAGGCTCCGAGGGCGTATTGGAGGAAGCGCCCGGCGGGGCTGAGGTGCACGGGGCGGCCGGTGAGGATTTCGAAGAGCAGGTTGGGTTCGGGGAAGATCGGGTTGAGGGCGCTTTGCATCCAGCCGAAGATGTCGTATTCGGCTTCGTGGTGCCAGAGGCGCTTGAGGGCGAAGCCGTTGGCGCGGGCGGTGCGGACGAGTGAGTCCTCGGAGAAGTGTTGGAGGTGGCGGGGGACATCGACGGCGAACCAGTGGCGGCCGAATAGGCGGGCCTGGGCGCCGGAGGCGTTGGGGACGGCGATCATGAGGATTCCGCCGGGGTTGAGCATTTGGCGGAGATCGCGGAGGGCGTGGACGGGGTCGGAGAAGTGTTCGAGGCTGTGCCACATGGTGATGCAGTCGAAGGGGCCGTGGGGACGTGCTTCTTCGGTGGTGGCGAAGACCGCGATATCGGGATCGAGCATGGCACTGGGGTTGATCTCGGTGCCGTAGACGGACCAGCCGGCGCGTTTGGCGGCGAGGAGGAAAGAGCCGTCGCCGCAGCCGAGGTCGAGGATTTTGCCGGGTTTGCCGGGGTGGAAGGCCTGGCCGACGACGCGCATGCGGCGCCACGCGCACCAGTCGGCGGTGAAGGAGTGGCGGCCGCCGTAGTAGCGGGTGCCATAGTAGCGACCGATATCGGCGGGGACAGGTTGGGTTTGGCCGTGTCTGCAGGTTGGGCAATCGAGCACGCTGAATTCTTCGCGGGAGAGGGGATCAATCGCGTGGGAAAAGCGGACGCCCATCGCGGAACCGCAGATGGCGCAAGCAGAAAGAGCCATAGAAATGTCGAAATCCCCGCCAGGGTACAACCTTTCCTAAGATACAACGCTACGCTAGCCGGCCGGAAGCTTGACGTGGAAGATGGCGCCCCGGGGGACGGCGGCGGTGGCCCAGATCTCCCCGCCGTGGTCGAGGATCGTCTCGCGGCTCAGGGCGAGGCCGAGACCCAGCCCGTTGCGCTTGCCGAAGCTCGTGAACGGCTGGAACAGCTTGTCCTGAATCTCCTTCGCGATGCCGGGGCCCTGGTCGGCCACCGTCAGGTGCATGTGGCCGTTCTCGCGGATGCCGCGAATCGCCACCGTCCCGCCCTCCGGCATCACCTCCACCGCATTGGCGATCAGGTTCACCAGCACCCGTTCCATGCGCGTGCGCTCCACCGTCGCTTCCATCTCCTCGGGCACCTCGACCTGAAAATCGATGTGCGCCGTGTTGCCCTCCTGCGAGGCGACGGCGGTCTGCACCAGTTCGAGCACGCTGCAGCTCTCGCGCTCCCCGTGCTTTCCCTTCGAGGCGTCGAGCAGTTCCTGCAGCATTTCGAGAATGCGGCGGGAGGCTTTGTAGATATTCTCGGCCAGGCGCTTGTTGTGCGCGGGGGGCAGTTCGCTGTCCACCATCATCTCGGCGCCGGAGTAGATGGCGGCGAGCGGGTTGCGGAGGTCGTGCACGATCGACGACGCCAGCCGGCCGACGGTCGAGATCCGCTCCTGGCGGATCAGGTCGCGCTGGGCGTCCTCGAGCGAGCCGGCCATCTGGTTGAACGTCGCGGCCAGACGGCCGAACTCGTCGCGGGAGTTGGCGACGGCCGCGGGAATGCGGTGGGAGAGGTGCTGTTTGGAGAGCTCGGAGGCGGCACGGTCGAGCTCGGAGATCGGGCGGACGATGCGGTTCGCCAGCACGGCGCCGAGCAGGACGCTCAACCCGAGCGCGGCGGCCCACATGAGCAACAGGTCGCGGCGGAGCTGCGCCAGGCGCTGGCGGGCGGCGCCGAACGGGCGGGCGATGGTGAGCTTGCCGACCGGGCGGCCGTCGAGGCCGGCGAGGTCGCGTTCCAGGCGCGCGTCGTCGGTCGAGATCTGATCGACGGTCGAGGCGAAGCGGCCGGCCGGGCCGGAGAAGACGAGTTCGCTGCCGCCGGTGGACTGCTTCAGCGACTGCGCGGCGCCGTCATTGACGGCGTAGCCGGCGACGAGGACGGAGATGAGCGCGGGGCCGCGAACGGAATCGACGAACACCGGGGTGAGGACGAGGCGGAAGAGGTTGCCGTCCTGTACGTGGTAGCCGGAGATCTGGCGGGGCGCGCCGGGGGCGACGGCGGCGTCGACGGGCCAGCGGGGCCACTGCTGGTTGCCGGCGAGAACGGCG
This sequence comes from uncultured Solibacteraceae bacterium, assembly GCA_964393235.1. GTDB lineage: Bacteria > Acidobacteriota > Terriglobia > Bryobacterales > Bryobacteraceae. Next base: position 5,724 of record CAYMTH010000064.1, read on the forward strand.
ATGGGCGCGCCGCGCGGGTCGGCGACGATGAGGAAGGTCGATTCGCGGAGGGTGGGGGAGAGGTAGGAGGAGAGCTCGGAGGCGGAGTCGCGAATGGTGGCCGGGTCGCCGGTGCCGAAGGCGGCGCGGACGTTGGGGAGGCTGGAGAGCAGGAGCGCGGCCGAGCCGATCATCTCCTGGCGCGCGCGGAGGACCGAATCATAGGCCTGGAAGCCGGCCGAGACCTCTTCCTCGAGGCTGCGCGTGGCGGTTTCGACGGCGTGGCGCTGCAGCAGCCATCCGGCAACGCCGAACAGGCCGGTGACGATGCCGAAGACGGAGAGCCAGATTTTCCAGCGCAGGGGCATGGGTCGCTACTTCTTGCCGAGATACGGGCCGTGTTCGTTGGGGACGGCGGGGTAATCCTTGCCGTGTTTGTTCTTGTGGCCGACTTCGAGATAGCCGGATTCGGAGATGCGGAGCGCCCCGAGGTCGAGGTCTCCGGCGACGTTGATACGGCGTTCGAGAGCGGCGAGGGTCTTGTCGGTGGCGCGCTCGTGGAACACTTTCAGGGTGTATTCGCCGGCGGGAACGTTCTCGATCCGGAAGGTCCCCGCGGGGGCGGACGTGGCGAAGAATGGGCTGGGTACTACCACGATAACCGCACTCATCTGGGCGTGGATGTTACAAAACACGCGAACGACGCCGGGACGGCGAAAAGTTATCTTTTGTGACGTGCCGGGGGCGTAGAGGCCGGTGTCGAAGGGCTGGCCGGCGAAGTTGGAGAAGGCGTTGTGGAAGATGGGGTCGTGGTTGGGGAAGTCGACCTGGGAGCCGGCGGGGACGGCGAGGACGTGGGGCAGGAACCGCTTGTTGCGCTGATCGAGCACGAACTTGCCCGGCGGAGGCGGCGGGGCGGCGTTGACGGGCTCTAGCCAGACGACGACGCCTTCGGCGGAGCCCTTCTTCTTCATGTCGAGGAGCTCCACTTTTCCCTGCAGCGCGGCCGCGGAGAGGAGGGCGGCGGAGAGGCTAAAACAGGTAAGCAATCGTGAGGTCATAGCGGTTGGTCCGGCGGGTGGCGGCGCCGATGAAGGTGCTGCGGATCTGAAGGGCTTCGAAGGAGAGCATGACGTTGGGGGCGAGGCGGTACATGAGGTTGGCGCCGCCGGAGCGGTTGCGTCCGTTCTGGCCGGGGTTGAGGTCGCGGTTGCGTTCGTCGTGGATGCCGCCGTAGACGTTGAAGGTGAGGCGACTGGTGGCGTCGAAGGAGACCTGGGACCAGCCGCCGGTGGAGTGGACGGTGTTGATGGCGCCGTTGGCGGCGATGCGGAAGCTCTGGCGGAGGGCGCCTAGGTGGTGGACGTTTTCGCCGTGGAAGAAGTTGCCGGTGAGGGTGACGCGGCTGACCGGGGAGGCGAGCCAGTCCATGGCGAAGATGCGGGAGGGGAGCGACTGGCCGCCGATGCGGGATTCCGAGGTATGGCCGGAGACGCCGAACTCGAAGGCGCGGCCGTCGGAATAGGTTTTGCCCGCGGCGCCGCGGAACTCGAGACCCGGGCGCCGGCGGGAGTTGATGAGCGCGGCGGGGGCGCCGGTGGAATCCTCGTTGGTCTGCATGAAGGCGATCTGGCCCTTGAGGATGCCGGCGCGCTGTTCGAAGCGCATCTGCGGCTGCCAGCGCCAGAGGTTGCCGGAAGACGTGAGCGGGGAGATGCCCATGTAGGCGAAGGAGGAGGGCTCGTGCGGGGAGATGAGCGGCTTCATGAGGCCGGCGGTGAAGGAGCGGGTGGCCCAGTCGATGGTGAAATCGGCGGTGCGGACACGGAAGGGGGGCGTGGCGCCTTCGGTGTTGCCGTCGAAGAAGTCCATGATCATGGAGCCGGAGACTTTGCCGCCCCAGAGGGTTTGGGGCCCGTGGAAGCGGAGGCCGATCTGGGACTGGCGGACGGAGAGGCCGCCGGTGGCGCGGCCGGGGGTGAGGGCGGCCTGGGTGGGGAGGTCGAGGCCGTTGGCGCCTTTGGTGTTGTAGAAGGTCTGGAAGAGGGCCATGCCGGTGAGGGTGACCGGGAACTTGTTGGCGGCTTCGACTTTGGTGGAGGCCTGTTCGTCGATGCGCCGTTCGGCGATGTCGAGACGTTCGGGGACGGAGGGTTTGCCTTCGACGAGGTCGCGGAGCTGGCGGACTTCCTGTTTGAGTTCGCGGTTCTCGGCCTCGAGTTTTTCGAGGCGGGCGAGGATGGCGGAGAGGTCCTGGGCGGCGAGGGGCAGCGCCGCGAGGAGGAGAAGGCATTTAAGCATTCAGAAGCTCCTGGATGCGGGAACGGATGGCGGCAAGCGGGGAGGGCTTGGGCAGAAAGTCGTTGGCGCCGGAGGCGCGGGCGTCGGAGCCGGCGGAGGCGCGGGCGGACATGGCGAGGACGGGGGTGCGCAACAGTTTGGGCTGGGAGCGCATCCAGGAGATGAGATGAAAGCCATCGACGCGGGGCAGGTCGAGATCGGTGAGGACGAGGGCGGGCGCGGGGTGGCGCTCGAGGTAGTCGATGGCGTCGCGGCCGTCGAAGACGGTGACGGTATCGACGTTTTCTACGGCGAGGAGTCCGATTTCGAGGGTGCCGGCGACGGCGCGGTCGTCTTCGACGATGAGGATGGTGCGGGCCATGGGGTCCCCTTAGGGGAGGAATCGGTAGCCGACGCCGTGGACGGTGAGGAAGTGGCGGGGGACGGCCGGGTCGGCTTCAAACTTCTGTCTCAACTTTACAATGTGGGCGTCGACGGTGCGGGTGTTGGGGAAGGAGTTGTAGCCCCAGACGGAGTTGAGAATGACGTCGCGGGTGAGGGGGCGGTCGGGGTTCTGGAGGAAGAAGAGGAGCAGGTTGTATTCGGCGGGGGTGAGTTTGACCTCTTCGCCCTTGCGGGTGACGATGCGGCGTTCGATGTCGACCTCGGTATCGGCGAAGTGGAGGAGGCGGTGGGCGTCGGGGGTGGCGCGGCGGAGGACGGCGCGCATGCGGGCGATGAGCTCGCGGCGGCCGAAGGGTTTGGTGACGTAATCGTCGGCTCCGATCTCGAGCAGGAGGACCTTATCGATCTCGTCGCCGACGGCGCTGAGTACAATAATAGGAGTCTGCACCTTATCGGCGCGCAACTGGCGGCATATCTCGACGCCGCTCATTCCTGGCAGGCGCAAGTCTACCAGGATCAGGTCGGGGCGCAGGGTCAGACTCCGTTCATATCCTTCCCGTCCATCCGCGGCCAAGTGGACCCGGTAACCCTCCTGCTCGAGCATCAAACCAATTGTGTCGCGCAGGCTGTCGTCATCATCAATAACGAGTATCGTTTGCATTCGTTTGCAGTCACGCCCGTCTGGAATTGTATCGAAAGGGAATCTCATTCATGCGTAAGCTAGTTTTCAGTCTTCTTGTCGCCGCGATGGCCCTGGCCGGGGAGGAGTACAAGGCCGAGCCGGGCGGAGCGCCTCCGGCCGAGCTTTCCGACAGCATTAAAGGGCTGCTGGAGAAGCAGGGCGTGAAGGTGATGAAGGACGGGAAGCCGCTGAGCGAAATCTGGTTCCGGGCGCAGATGCCGGAGCCGAAGCCGACGACGGAAGCGAACCTGACGATGCCGAACGTGCCGCACGGCTCGCTGCTGGGCGTGATCAAGGTGGAGCAGCAGTACTCGGACCGGCGCGGGCAGGTGTTCAAGCCGGGCCTGTACACGATGCGGTACTCGTACTATCCGGAGAACGGCGATCACCAGGGCGCGGCGCCGCAGCGGGACTTCCTGCTGCTGAGCAACGCGGCGACGGACACCGACGGGGCGGCGACGCCGACCTTCAAGGAGCTGGTGGACGCGAGCAAGAAGGTTTCCAACACCCTGCACCCGTGCGTGTTCTCGATCTGGAAGGAAGACCCGAAGTATTTCAAAGAAGGGGCGATCGAGAAGGCCGGCGAGCACGACCACGTGCTGATGCGGAAGATGGGCGCGGTGCCGGTGTCGATGGTGATTGCGGGGAAGGTGGAAGCCTAAGCTGATACAATGCTTTCGCGATGTCGAAAGCGCTTACTATTGCCTTTTTTGCGATTTGTTTAGGGGCCGCGGTGCCTCGCCCGGAGGTACCGCAGCCGCAGTTCGCGCGGCCGGACTGGCAGACGCTGAACGGGGAATGGGAGTTTGAGTTCGACGACGCCAACGTCGGGCTGAAAGAGAACTGGGCGGCGTCGAAGCGGGCGTTTTCGAAGAAGATCACCGTCCCGTACGCGTTCGAGACGAAGCTGTCGGGGATCGGGGACACGTCGTTCCACCCGTGGGTGTGGTACCGGCGGGCGGTGACGGCGCCGGCGGGCTGGGCGGGGCGGCGGGTGCTGCTGCACTTCGGCGCGGTGGACTACCGGGCGATGGTCTGGGTGAACGGGCGGCTGGCGGGCCAGCACGAGGGCGGGCACGTGCCGTTCAAGGTCGACATGACCGATTTCCTGGCGGCGAGCGGGCCGCAGGTGATCGTGGTGCGGGCGGAGGATCCGCCGGAGGACCGCTACATCCCGCGCGGGAAGCAGTATTGGCAGCCGCAGAGCCGGGGGATTTTCTATACGCGGACGACGGGGATCTGGCAGCCGGTCTGGATGGAGGCGGCGGGGTCGTCGTATCTGGACAAGCTGCGGACGACGACGGTGATGGACGGGCACGTGACGTTCAACGTGAAGGTGGCGCGGCCGGCGGCGGGATTGACGCTGGCGGCGACGATCAAGTATCGGGACCGGGTGGTGACGTCGGGGTCGGTGGCGCTGGTGGGCGAGCGGGGGAACCTGGGGCTGTTCGTGAACGATCCGGTGAAGTGGGGGATCGGGCAGGGGAACCTGTACGACGTCGAGTTCGAACTGCGGAAGGGGGCGGAGGTGCTGGACCGGGTGAGCTCGTATTACGGCTACCGGTCGATTCTGATCGAGAACGGGCGGTTTCATCTGAACGGGCGGCCGACGTATTTGAAGATGGTGCTCGATCAGGGGTATTGGATGGAGTCGACGATCACGCCGCCGACGGACGCGGCGATGCAGTACGACATCAAAATGACAATGGACATGGGGTTCAACGGGGCCCGGAAGCACCAGAAGCTGGAGGATCCGCGGTTCCTGTACTGGGCCGACAAGATGGGGTTCCTGGTGTCGAGCGAGATGGCGAACGCGTATCTCTACGACGAAGACTACGCGGCGCGGTTCACGCGGGAGTGGATCGAGGCCGTGGAGCGGGACGTGAACCATCCGTCGGTGGTGATGTGGATTCCGATCAACGAGTCGTGGGGGGTGAGCGACGTGGCGGATCCGCGGCAGACGGCGCATTTGAAGGCGCTGTATCACCTGACGAAGTCGCTGGACCCGACGCGGCCGGTGATCGATAACGACGGGTGGGAGCACACGGACACGACGGACCTGTTCGGGATTCACGACTATGCGGCGCGGGGCGAACGGCTGGTGGAGAAGTACGGGGTGCTGGGGCGGGAGAAGTTTGATTTTCCGGGGAACGGGCGGGCGGCGCTGGCGCCGGGGTTCAAGTACAACGGGTCGCCGGTGTTTTTGAGCGAGTTCGGGGGGATCGCGTATCCGCTGCCGGGGTCGCCGGTGCCGGCGGACGCGTGGGGGTATGCGGGGGTGGAGAAGACGCCGGAGGCGGCGCTGGAGCGGCTGCGGTCGCTGTACGTCGGGATCGCGAAGATTCCGCAGATTATGGGGATTTGTTACACGCAGCTGACGGACGTGGAGCAGGAGATCAACGGGTTGTTGACGTACGACCGGAAGCCGAAGTTCGACGTGAAGGTG
>CAYMTH010000064.1:11615-13758 GCA_964393235.1 uncultured Solibacteraceae bacterium
GGAGATCAACGGGTTGTTGACGTACGACCGGAAGCCGAAGTTCGACGTGAAGGTGATCCGGGAGATTAACGGGCTGCTGCAGTGATTTCGCCCTGGTGGTGGACCGGAACGGGGAGCCGCTGGAGGACGTTTGGGTGACGCCGGTGGAGGGGCGCCTGGCGACCGGCGCGAGTGGACGGGTGGCGGGGCGGACAACGGCGGCGCTGCTGGCGTTCCGGAAGCGGGAGTACCGGACGGTGGTCGTGGCGCCGGGGGAAGGGTTGACCGTCGTGATGGAGCGGACGGGGACGGAATTGCCGCTGCCGCGGTGCGGGAAGCCGACGGGCGGGTGGACGTTCCAGGTGCGGGGGGCGGGCGCGGGGAGGGAGTTTCACGACATCGACTATTGGGGGCGGTCGTACCGGGTGAAGACGCGTTCGGGCCGGCACGATCTGCGACATGGGCGTGGGCCGCACTGGTCCTATGGCGTTCCATCGGGGCGGTATCTGGAGCAGGCGGCGGAGTACGAGGAGCGGACCTATGGCGACATTACGGCGGCGCGGGGCGTGCTGCGGGACGGGACGCGGTGGCGGTATCTGGGGGTGTTCGGCGAGTCGGTATCGTACGAGACGGCGGATGCCGAGGCGGCGCGTAAACTGGACGTATGGATGGACCGGGCATGCGTGGCGCGGTAGGGTTTCTCCTGTTCGGGCTGGCGGCGCTCGGGGAGGTGCGGGCCGTCGATGAGGCGGGTCAGCCGGTGAAGAACGTGCAGGTGGAGAGGACCGGGCTGCGGGCGGCGGTGCGGGCGCCGGGGTATGAAACGAAGATCGTGGAGCCGGGATTCGACGGGACGGTGGTTTTGCGGAAGGCGGGGCTGCCCCCGCTGCCGCGGTGCCAGAAGAATTGGGACGATACCGTGTTCGTGCTGCCGGAGGTCGAGGGACCGTCCCGCTCGTCGGACGTCGACTACCAGATGCGCGTCTATGTCGTGCGGACAGCGACGGGGAAACATTTCCTGAGGCACGGCTGGGGCCCGACGTGGTCGACCGGCATTCCGATGGCAGACCAGCTGCGAGCGTCAGGGGAGTATGAGGAGAAGTCGTGCCGGCTCCATACGATGGATGCGCGGTTGACGATTGCGCGGGGAAGGACTACCGGCGGGAAGATCTGGCGGCTGGTGGGGGTGTTCGGGGAGACGATCGATTACGAAACCGCCGATCCGGAGGCGGCGCGGCGGCTGGACGAGATCCTCGACCGGGTTTGCGTGACGCGGTGAGCGATTCTTGGGTTATCCCGTAATTTGGTCCTTTAGAATCAACAACATTTGGGTTATCCCGTGAATTGAGGGGGTGCGGGGCGCCACCGGGCTCCCGGTGAAGCCCGCGAGAGCCTCCCTTTATTCTTATTTTACCAGGGGCGAACCAAGCGATTGCGCCTTTGGCGCTGGCAAGTGGTTGATATTTAAAGGGAAATAGAATTTCCGAGAGCTGTGACCGTCAGGCGGCGGCGAGGCCGGCGCGCATCTCCTTGAGGGCCTTCTGGAGGCTGGAGACCTGTTCTTCGACCGGGAGGTACTCCATGGTGATGTATTCGGTGTAGCCGGCTTTGGCGATCGCTTTGTAGATGTTGGCGTAGTTCATTTCGCCGGTGCCGGGTTCGTGGCGGCCAGGGTTGTCGGCGACGTGGAACACCTTTACATACGGCATGGCCGCGAGCGCCGTGCGGATCACGTCGCCGCGCTCCACCTGCTCGTGGTAGAGATCGAACAGCAGGCGGACGTTCGGGTGGTTCACTTCCTTCATCAGCCGGAGCCCGTCGACACAGTTGGACAGGAAGTAGCCCTTGTGGTTCACCTTGGTGTTCAGCGGCTCGAAGATGAGGGTTATTCCGGCCTTGGCGGCGAGGTCACCGGCGCGCTTGGCGCAATCGACGAGGGCGGCGAACTGCTGTTCGAACGACAGCGACGGGACGGCGTTGCCCGACATCAGGAGCGCCATGGGGATTTCAAGCTTTTGGGCGAAGACGAGGTTCCGCTCCACCTCCTTGAGGAAGACATCGCGGCCGGCGGCTTCCACCATGTTGATCTTCTGCTGGCCCCAGCGGGGCACGGAGCTGAGCGTATCGATGCCGAGCTTCAGGGAGCGGGCGAGGTTTTTCACGC
>CAYMTH010000065.1:0-12833 GCA_964393235.1 uncultured Solibacteraceae bacterium
CAGCGGGTTCACGCCGACACCCGGCCGCCCCAAGTTGCCGGTCGCCATGGCAAGGTTGGCGATGGCCATGACGGTGCTCGAACCCTGCGAATGTTCGGTGACGCCAAGGCCATAGTAGATCGCGGAGTTCGGTCCCTTGGTGTAAAGCCGGGCGGCTTCGCGCAGCGTCGTCATCCCCTCCTCCCGCGCCACTCGCTTGATCTCCGATGCCGGCCGCTTCTCCAGGATCAGCTCCCGCATCCGCTCGGTCAGGTCCAGCAGTTCGTGGATCGCCGACCGGCCGTGGTACCCCGTTCCGCCGCACTCGAAACACCCCGCGCCCTCGTAGAAGGTGACGTCGCGCCAGTCGGCCACGTTCAGCCCGCTGTCGATCATCTCCTGCTCTTCCACCTGCGCCGGCCGCTTGCAGTGGTCGCAGATCACGCGCACCAGTCGCTGCGCCAGAATGCAGTTCATCGCCGCCACGAAGTTGTAGGGCTCAACGCCCATGTTCAGGAACCGGCCCATCACGTCCAGCACGTTGTTGGCGTGAACGGTGGTGAACACCAGGTGGCCCGTCAGCGCCGCGTTGATCGCAATTTGCGCCGTCTCCTGGTCGCGGATTTCGCCGACGAGAATCTTGTCCGGATCGTGCCGCAGAATCGACCGCAGCCCGCGGGCGAACGTGAGGCCCTTCTTCTCGTTCACCGGGATCTGCGTGATGCCCTTCAGCTGGTATTCCACCGGGTCTTCGATCGTGACGATCTTGTCTTCGTCGTTCTTGATCTCGCTCAACGCCGCGTAGAGCGTCGTCGTCTTGCCCGACCCCGTCGGCCCGGTCACCAGAACCATCCCGTACGGTTCCTTGATGTACTTCCGGAACCGGCTGACGTCGTGGTCCGAAAACCCGACCACGTCCAGCGTCAGCTTGGCGAACTTCTCCGACATCGACTCTTTATCGAGCACGCGGAGCACCGAGTCTTCCCCGTGCACCGTCGGCATGATCGAGACGCGGAAGTCGATCAGCCGCCCCTTGTACCGCACCCGGAACCGGCCGTCCTGCGGCACGCGCCGCTCGGCGATGTCGAGTTCGCTCATCACCTTGATGCGCGAAATGATCATCGAGTGCCAGTCCTTGGCGATCGGCGGCATCGCGTAGTGCAGCACGCCGTCGATGCGGTACTTGATAACGACTTCGCCGTCGCGCGTCTCGATATGGATATCGGAGGCGCGCCGCTCGAGGGCGTTGAAGATCGTCGTGTCCACCAGCTTGATCACCGGCGCGATCTCGTCCTGCCCGGCAGAGATCCGGTCGATCGACAGCGTCTCGTCGGGGTTCTCATCGTCCCCGCCCACCACGTCGAGCGCGAAGCCTTCGGTGACCTCTTCGAGCACCCGCTGCGACTGCTCCGTCTTCTTCAGCAGTTCCGTGATCTGGTGCAGCGCCGCGACCTTCACCCGCAGCCGCTTCTGCAAGAGCACGGAGAGTTCATCGATGAGCTGTAGGTTCCGCGGATCGGCCACCGCGATCTCGAGCACCTCCCCGGCGCCCGGCGTCTTCTCAAGGGACACGGGGACGAAGTTGTAGCGGAACATCATATCGACTGGAACCAGCCGCAGCAGTTCCAGGTCGACTTTGCCTTCTTTGAGGTCGATGTACCCGGCCCGGTACCGGGCCGCCAGCGTCTTCGCGTTGGCGATCTCGGCCTGCGGGTCGATCAGGTTGGCGCGTTCGGTGGCCATCTCTAGCGGGAGCCTCCAATCGAATCGGACAGGGAGAAGATGGGCAGGTACAACGCCACGAGGACAAAGGCGACAAAGACGCCCATGAAGATCATGATGGCCGGTTCGATCAACGACAGCGCCGCCGCCATCCGGGTCTGCACGTCGTCTTCGTAGAACTCGGCGACCGACCCCAGCATCGCCGGCAGCGCGCCCGTGGATTCGCCGACTTCGATCATGTCAATCGACAATTCGGGAAAGATCTTCGTCTCGGCCAGCGACCCCGACAGCGTATTGCCCTCGCGGACCGACTGCCGGACCTTCTGCAGCGCCTTCGACAGCAGTCGCGTCCCGACGCTCTCCCCGGCCGTCTCGAGCGCCTGCACCAGCGGGATGCCGCCCAGCAGCAGCGTTGAAAGCACCCGGGAGAACTGCGCCACCTGGTACTTCACCCAAATCTCGCCCGCCAGCGGCAGCCGCATCTTGATCCGGTCCAGCGTCTCCTGCGCCGCCTCGGACTTGCTCCAGAAGAAGCCCGCCGTCAGGCCGCCGAACAGCCCCGCGATCAGCAGCAGAATGTAGTCCCGGGCCGTCGTCCCGATCGAGATCAGCCAGACCGTCAATTCCGGCAGCTTCGCGTCCATCGAGCTATAGAGCTCAGCGAACTGCGGTACTACGTAGGCGACCAGGAAGGCGACCAGCGCGATCACCAGCAGCACCAGCAGCGCCGGGTAGATCAGCGCCCCGATCAGCTTTTTCTTTACCGCCAGGTTCCGCCGCTGGTACGTCACGTACCGGTCGAGCACATCGACCAGCGATCCGGATTTTTCCCCGGCTAAAATGCTCGAGATGTAGATCGGCGGAAACGCCCCCTGCTTCGCGAACGCGTCCGAGAGCGACGTGCCGATCCGGACCTCGTCGCGCACCGCCGTCACCAGCGGGCTGAGTTTTTCGTCGGTGAGCCGGGTCGCCAGCAGGTCGAGCGACTTCAGAATCGGCAACCCCGCCCGGATCAGCGTCACAAACTGTTGATTGAAAATGAGAAACTTCTCGAGGTCGATTTTCTTCGGCCGGCCCTTCCCGGCCGACGTCGTGATCGCGTCGAACTTCCCGCGCGGCTTGATCGAGTAGACCAGGAACCCCTGGCCCGCGAACTTCTCCCGGACCTCGTTCTCCGAATTCCCGTCGACGACTTCCTGCTTGATCTGCCCCCGGGCGTCGGCATATTTAAGCAAGTACTCACTCACTGAATCACCTCGACGCCGGCGGGCGGCGTGAACTGATACAGGGAATCGGCCTGGTTCGGGTTCCGGACCTCGTTTTTAAAGCGAAAATCCATGGTCGACGCGTCCTGGCCGCGCACGATCAGCTGCTCGATCCGCGCGTCCGGCCCCGCCAAAAACGTCACTTCCCGGTACGGCGCCTTGTCCGGCTGCTTCGGCTGCGCCGAAATCCGCACCAAATTGCCCTCCTGGCGCACCAAAAAGCGATCAAAATCGCGCCGGAAATCGATCCTTCCGATCAAAAAAGCCATGGGCGCCTGCAGGTCCGTGGCCTCTTTCAGCTTCATTTTTTCCGCCCGGCGCGACAGCGGCGAATAGTACCAGTAATCCGTCCCGTTGGAAACAAACAACTTCCCGTCCGGCTTGAAGTATTCCCAGCGCATCCGCCCCGGTTTCCGCAAATACAAATGCCCCGTCTCATTCCGCCTCGCCCCGTTCGGCGCGATGTAAGTTTGCGCGAAATCCATTTCGAGGGTCCGGATGTTGTTGTAGCGGTCTTCGATGGATTTGAGCAGGCGCGGGAGGTCGACGTCGGCGCCGAAGGCGCCGGCGGCGGAGGCGAGCAGGGTCGCGGCTGCCAGAAAGAGCTTCACAAACGGATAGACGCGCGGGGGGGCGGAATCGTGGAAGGCTATTTTTCGCGCAGGGTTACGAGCGTCGCGCCCCAGCCGCCGGCCTCGAGCGGGGCGGTTTCGATTTTTTCGACAAATGTCGTTCGGGCGCAGATTTTGCGGACGGTCTCCCGCTGGACGCCGATGCCTTTGCCGTGGATGATCCGGAGGTAGCGAAAGCCTTTTTCGTAGGCGGCTTCGAGGTAGGCTTCGACGATGCCGGCGACGTCGCGGGGCGGGACCGAGTGCAGGTCGAAGACGTCGGTGATTTCGATCTCCATCCTCTCCAGGGTAGCGTTCGTAAAGGATGGTTAAGTTCGGTACACCCGGGAAACCTCGGGTGGCGGCGCGGGCACCTTACTGGCGTGCGTACCCGAAACCTGATTCTCCCCCTCGCGGCCGGCCTGGCCTTGTTTGCTCAGCCGCCCGCCGATATGACCGAGACGCTGTTCTCCTTCGATAAGAATAAAGACGGCAAGCTGTCGCGCGAAGAACTGCCGGAACGGATGCAGGGCATTCTGGAACGGGCCGATGCCGACCGGGACGGTTTCCTGACCCGGGAGGAAGTACAGAAGGCCAGCGCGGGCATGGGAGGCGGACGAGGGGGAATGATGATGAATCCGCTGATGCGGGCGCTCGATACGGACAAGGACGGGAAACTGTCGGCGACCGAGATAGCGGCGGCGCCGGCGGCGCTGAAGACGCTCGATAAGAACGGCGACGGGGTGCTGGACCAGGAAGAGCTGCGTCCGCCGATGCGCCGGGAGCGGCACTAGTCATGCGGCGGCGCGATCTGCTGGCCGCGGCAACTGCCCCGCTGGCGCCCCGCCGGGCGCGTTCGATAGCGGTTTCTCAGCATGAGTGGGTGCTGGGCACGTCGATGGAACTGCGGATCGACGGGGGCGACGCGTCCCGCGCGGAGGACGCGGCGTTGGGTGAGATCGACCGGCTGGCCCGGATTCTCAGCTCGTACGATCCGGCGAGCGAGGTGAGCCGTTGGACGAGGACGCGCGGGGAGGCGGTGCGGGTCTCGCCGGAGCTGCTCGACGTGCTGGGGGCGTTTGAGGTCTGGCAGGCGCGGACGCACGGCGCGGTGAGCGCGGCGTTTGCGACCGGGGGCGACCGGCACTGGCGGCTGGACCGGGCGGCGGGGACGGCGACGCACCTGACGGACGCGCCGCTGGTGCTGAACAGTCTCACCAAGAGCTACATTCTGAACCGGGCGGCGGACGCGGCGATGCGGCATGCCGTCGGGGTGGTTGTGAACATCGGCGGGGATGTGGTGGTGAAGGGGCGGACGGAGGCGGTGGTCGATATCGCGAACCCGCTCGATGACACGGAGAACTCGGCGCCGGTGGCGCGGATGCGGGCGCAGGGGCTGGCGGTGGCGACGTCGGGCGGGTCTCGGCGGGGGGCGCATATCGTGGACCCGCGCACGGGGCGACGGCCGGACCACATTGCGAGCGCGACGGTGGCGTCGCCGCGGGCGGTGGAGGCGGGGGCGCTGGCGACGGCGTTTACGGTATTGAGTGTGGACGAGTCGCGGGCGATCGCGGCGCGGACGCCGGGGGTGGAGTATCTGCTGGTGAAGAAGGGCGGGGGGATTGTGACCAGTCCTGGGTTCGTGCTGGCCCCGATGGCGCAGTTGGCGAGCGGGATGGAGGTGGTCATCAACCTGGAGCTGGCGCGGATCGAGGGGCAGCGGTACCGGCGGCCGTATGTGGCGGTTTGGGTGGAGGACAAGGACAGGTTTCCGGTGCGGACGGTGGCGCTGTGGTTCCAGAAAGACCGGTGGCTGCCGGACCTGCGGGGATGGTATCGCGGGGACCGGTTGCGGCTGCTGGCGGAGGGGAACGAGATTGCGGCGACGGTGTCGAGCGCGACGCGGCCGCCGGGGAAGTACACGTTGAAGTGGGATGGGAAGGACAACAAGGGCGCGGCGGTGAAGCCGGGGAAGTACACCGTTTTTATTGAGGCTTCGCGGGAGCATGGCGGGTATCAGCTGCTGCGGCAGGAGATCGATCTGACGGGCGGACCGAAGCAGTTCGCGCTGGCCGGGGGCGGGGAGATCGCGTCGGCGTCGGTGGAGTTCCGGAAGGCGGGCGGGCGGTAGCGTGGGGAAGTGGAAACGGGTGATCGCGTCGTGGACGCGGTGGCTCCATATCTATCTCTCGATGGTCAGCTTCGCGGTGCTGCTGTTTTTTGCCGTCACGGGACTGACGCTGAACCATACCGACTGGTTTGCCGGGGCGCAGCGGACGGTGCAGGTGAAGGGGACGCTCGCGCCGGCGTGGGTGAAGGGGGATGTCGCGAAGTTGGAAGTGGTCGAGTACCTGCGGAAAAGCCACCGGGTGGGAGGGGCCCTCTCCGACTTCCGCGTGGATGAAGGGCAGTGTTCCGTCTCGTTCAAAGGGCCTGCCTATACGGCCGACGTTTTCGTCGACCGGGCCACGGGGGCCTACGACCTGACCGAGACGCGAATGGGGTTTGTCGCGCTGTTGAACGACCTGCACAAGGGTCGGGACGCGGGGGCGGGGTGGGGCCTGGTCATCGACCTGTCGGCGGCGCTGATGACGCTCGTGTCGCTGTCGGGGCTGGTGCTCGTGTTCTATCTGCAGCGGCGGCTGGTGACGGCGCTGGCGACGCTCGGGGTGGGGGCGGCGGTGTGCCTGGCGGCGTATCGGATTTGGGTGCCGTGAGGTCGCCGCGACCGAAGCGGGCTTGCCACCGGCGCGTCGCGCGGCTCTCCTTTTCCCTTACAGGTTCCCCTACAGGTTCCCTTACAGGTTCCCTTACAGGGGAAATCCGGCATCAGCAAAATCCAGTAACACGGTACCGTTAAGGGATGAGGCGACGGACGTTTTTGGTGGGCGGGGTGGCTTCGGCGCAGGAGGTCACATTTACTACGGGCGTGCGGGTGGTGACTGTGCTTGCCTCGGTGCGGGATAAGAAGGGCGCGATCGTCGCGGACCTCGGTAAAGACGATTTTGTTTTGCTCGAGCAGGGGAAGCCGCAGACGATTCAGTACTTTTCGTCGCAGGGGGATCTGCCGCTTACCGTCGGGTTGCTGATTGACACCAGCATGAGCCAGGAGGGCGTCATTCAGGCCGAACGCGGCGCGAGCCTGCGGTTTATCGACGCCGTCATGCGTCCGGACCGGGACAAGGTCTTTGCGCTGCAGTTCGACAGCCGGGTGCTGATCCGGACGATGCCTACGAATTCGTACGCCAAGCTCGAGGAGGCGCTGACCCAGATCGACACGCCGAGCCGGAGTGAGTTGGAACGGGGGATCGGGGGCGGGGGGACGATGCTCTTCGACGCGGTGGACACCGCGGCGCGGGTTCTGCTCAAAGACGTTACGGGCCGGAAGGCGCTCATCCTGATGACCGACGGGGTGGACGTGGGCAGCCATTCAACGCTGGCCGAAGCCGTCGACGCGGCGCAGAAGAGCGACACGATCCTTTATTCGATCCTGTTCGCCGACCGGAACGGGGACCGGGGCTGGGGCGCGCTGAAGAAACTCTCGCGGGAGACGGGCGGTGCGTTCTACGAGGTCTCGAAGCGGCTGCGGATCGACGCCATTTTTGAGTTGATTCAGAAAGAGCTGCGGAGCCAGTACAACCTCGGCTACGTTTCGAACGTTCCGGTGCAGGTGTCGGAGTTCCGGAAGATCCAGCTGAGCGTGACGCGGCCGGGGTTGACGGTGCAGGCGCGGGACCGGTACTGGGCGCGGCCCTGAGGTAGGATAGGCCACATGCGAAAGTGGCTGATGGTGTTGGCGGCGCCGCTCGTGATGGCGCAAATGCCCACCGGTCCGGAGGCGATCGAGGCCGGGCGGCAGATCTATATGGGCTCGTGTTCGGGCTGCCACGGTGCGACTGGGGCGGGGAGCCAGGGGCCGAGCCTGCTGTCGGGCCGGGCCAGCCGGCTGGCCGACAAGGCGCTGTTTCAGGCGATCCAGAACGGCCTGCCGGGGACGACGATGCCGGCGTTCCCGATGGAAGACGAGAAAGTCTGGCAGGTGGCGGGCTTTGTCCGGTCGCTGACGGCGCCGGCGGCGCGGGTGCGCGTGCCGGGCGACGCGGCGCGGGGGCGGGAACAGTTTTTCGGGGCGGGGAAGTGCTCGGCTTGCCACATGATCGGCGGGCGGGGCGGGTATCCGGGACCGGACCTTTCGAACATCGGCGGGGAGCGGACGGTGGCGGAGCTGCGGGATGCGTTGACGCAGCCGACGCGGCGGATCGCCGATGGGTTTGTGGCCGTGCGGGCGACGACGCGGACGGGCGAAGTGATTGCCGGCGTGGCGAAGAATTACAACAACTACTCGGCGCAGGTGGTGGACCGGACGGGGAAGCTGCACCTGCTGGACCGGGGGACGCTGGCGTCGTTCACGGTGCTGGAGGGGTCGATGATGCCGGCGGTGACGGATGCGGGGATGGTGCGGGACCTGGTGGCCTTTCTGGCGGCGCAGACGGTGCGGAAAGAAGAAGGAGCGGCGCGGTGAGATATCTGATTCTGGCGGTTTCGGCGGTTTGCTTCGGGCAGGTGACGGAGGAGGCGATCCGGCGGTCGCCGGGCGGGGACTGGTTGACGTACCACGGCGACTACGCGGCGACGCGGCATTCGCCGTTGCGGCAGATTACGCCGCTGAACGCGAAGTCGATGGTGGCGAAGTGGGTGTTCCGGGTGCCGGGGGCGAAGCAGTTGGAGGTTTCGCCGATCGTTTACGACGGGCTGATGTATGTCTCCAACACCAACGAGCTGTACGCGCTGGACGCGCGGAACGGGCGAAAGGTGTGGCACTACCGGGCCGAGGGGGCGAAGGGGACGCGGGTGAACCGGGGTCTGGCGATTCTGGGCGACCGGGTCTATTTCGCGACGGCGGACTGCCATTTGATCGCGCTGAACCGGCGGACGGGGAACCTGGCGTTCGACGTGGAGTTCGCGTCGTTCGCGGGCGGGTATACGACGTCGATCGCGCCGCTGGCGATCCGGAACGGGATCCTGGTGGGCGTGGCGGGCGGGGGCAGCGGGCAGCGCGGGTTTGTGGCGTCGATCCATCCGGAGACGGGGAAGGAGAACTGGCGTTTCTGGACGGTGCCGGGGAAGGGGGAGCCGGGCGCGGAGACGTGGGGTGGATTTCCGGCCGAGATGGGCGGGGCGCCGACGTGGACGACGGGATCGTACGATCCGGCGTTGAATACGATCTATTGGCCGACGGGGAATCCGTGGCCCGATTTTTACGGCGGGCGGCGGCCGGGGGACAACCTGTATTCCGACAGCGTGGTGGCGCTGGACGCGAACACGGGGAAGCTGAAATGGTATTTCCAGTTCACGCCGCACGACGTTTGGGACTGGGACGCGAACGAGAATCTGGTGCTGGTGGATGCGGTCTACCGGGGGCGGCCGCGGAAGCTGCTGGTGCAGGCGAACCGGAACGGGTTTTATTACATCCTGGACCGCGTGACGGGAGAGTTTCTGTTTGCGAAGCCGTTCGTGAAGAAGCTGGACTGGACGAGCGGGCTGGACGATAAGGGGCGGCCGCGGGTGATCGAATCGAAGATCCCGACGCCGGCGGGGACCAAGGTTTGCCCGTCGGTGCGGGGGGCCTCCAACTGGATGTCGCCGGCGTACAATCCGGCGACGGGGCTGTTCTACGTCGTCACGCTGGAGCAGTGCGACATCATCACGGCGTCGGCGAAGGAGCCGGTGCCGGCGTCGGGGTTCCGGGGGACGGGGAACGAAGGCGTGCCGGCGGAGCCGGGACGGTTTTATCTGCGGGCGCTGGATGTGCTGAACGGGGAGTTGAAGTGGGAGTACCCGATGCCGGGGCCGGCGGTGATGTGGGCGGGGACGGTGTCGACGGCGGGCGGGGTGCTGTTCAGCGGGGACGACGACGGGAACCTGGTGGCGCTGGACGCGAAGACGGGGCGCGACCTGTGGCACTTCGCGATGGGGCGGCACCTGTATGCCTCGCCCGTCACGTACATGGCGGAAGGGCGCCAGTACGTGACGATCGCGGCGGAGGGGGACGTGTTTACGTTCGGGCTCTTTCAGCCTTAACGGGAGTTGCGGATGTGCTCGGCGATGGCGCGGGAGAAGGCCTCGACGAAGGGCCGGCCCGCGGTGCGGAGGTTCTCGAGCGTCATGATGTCGGCGTAGACATCGGGGTGGACGCCGACGTTTTCGATGTAGCTGGAGGTGGGGTAGCCGTAGGTGACCATGGGGTTGCGGCGGGTCATGAGGCCGAGGGTGGCGCGAGAGGAGGCCTCGGAGTAGATGCCGGTGTCGAAGTTGAAGACGTTGCCGCCGGCGCCGTTGGTGCGGGTGCCGAAGACGATGCCGCGGTTGGCGTCCTGGATGCCGGCGGGGAACACGTCGGCGCCGGAGCTGGAGAAGACGTCGGTCATCACCATCAGCGGTTTGGTGTAGTTGACGGCGGCGGGGATGCGCTCGAGCGTGGGCGAGCAGAGCGGGAGTGAGCCGGTGCGGGCGCGATTCTCGCGGAGGGCGAGTTGCATCTCCTCGACGATCTTCGCGTAACTCTGGACGATCCAGGCGTCGGCGTTGGCGGCGCGGGCGTTTTCGTAGGCGTTCGAGAAGGAGCTGAGGAAGATGCGGTTGGCGAGTACCTCGAAGCCGACGGGGCGGAAGGGGTAGGGGATGAGGCGGCGCTGGATTTCCTCGACGAAGCAGAGATTGCCGCCGGGGTTGCGCATGACGTCGACGATGAGGCCGTCGGTGTTTTGCTGGAGGAACTGGAGGTGGCTGTCGAGTTCGGCGAGGGCGGCGGCGGTGGAGGGTGGGGAGAAGGACGGGATGCGGATGTAGCCGACGCGGAAGCCTTCGGCCTGGAAGACGCCGTTGCGGAAGAAGCTGAAGGGGCGGGCGGTGTAGGCCGACGAGGCGGGGAAGCCCCAGACGGGGAACGTGGAGCCGATGTTGAGAATGGCTTCGGGTTCGGCGTCGACGTCGACGCGCGTGTTCTGGAGTTGGAGCAGCGGGGCCATATAGGCGGGAGCGGCTTCCTCTTCGGCGGAGCGCGTGGCGGCACGGGCGTTTTTGTTGGGCGAAGGGACGGGGCCGGCCTTCAGCAGGGGCTGGCCGGTTTTGATCCAGGGGAGGGTGTAGTCCTCTTCGGCGCCGCTGGCGCGGCGGATGCGGAGGGTGACGGTGGCGCCGACCTCATGGGCGCGGGGGATGACGCTTTGCGAGCGCTGGACGAGGCGGAAGGCGGCGCTGCGGGCGGCGGCATCGGCGGTGGCGGCGTAGGAGTACTTCTTATAGAACTCGAGGAGTTCGAGGGCGGGCTTGCCGTCGACGGCGATGAGTTCGTCGCCGGCGGCGAACGGGTAGCGGGCGGCGGGGAGGGCGGTGCGGTTGATGTTGTCGATGATCAGCTTGCCGTCGTAGATGTCGACGTGGAGACCGGTGGCGGCGACGAAGGTGGAGGGGAGGGAGTAGCTGGTGTGGCTGTCGCCGAGGCTGGCGATGTACTCCGAGCAGACTTCGTAGTAGTCGAGGTCGTCCTTGGCGTTGCGGATCTTTTCGAGCCAGGGACGGAGGTCGAACATGTCGAAGCCGAAGAGCTGGCGCTTCCAGTCCGAGGGGGCGTAGTAGCGAGAGAGATTGGCCGCCATGACGCGGAAGTCGAACTCGCGCTGGGCCGGGGTCATCTGGGCGAAGGCGGGGAGCGCGAGGGCGAGGAGGAGGATAAGGCGCTTCATGGTTACTTGCTCTCCTTGTTGATTTCGTCGAGGATGGCGCGGGTGAAGGCCTGGACGTAGGGGGCGTAGCCGGTGCGCAGGTTTTCGGCGGTCATGACGTCGTAGGGAATGTCTGGCCATATGCCGACGTTTTCGAAATAAGCAGTGGAGGGGTAGCCGGGCTGTTGTACGGGCTGCTGGCGGACGCCGAGGGAAAGCGTGACGGAGACGCCGGCCTCGCTGTAGTAGCCGCCGTCGAAGCCGGTGACGGCGCCGCCGGCGCCGTTGGTGCGGTAGCCGAAGAGTGGGCCGCGTTTGGCGTCGGAGAGCATGCGGGCGAAGTAGTCGCCCATGGAGATGCTGAACTCGTCTATCAGGAGGATGAGGGGCTTGGAGTAGGCGAAGACGGAGCCGTCGCGGAGGGTGAGGGGCTGGACGTCCTGGCTGAGGTTGCAGAGGGCGAGGGGGCCGGTGCGGCCGCGGTTTTCAGAATAGGCCGTGGAGAGCTGCTGGTAGATGGATTTGGCGAGGTCGATCTGCCACTGTTCGAGGCCGGGGGGAGGGGGCGTGGCGAGGGCGGCCTCGAAGGCGAGGAGGTCGGAGCGGCTGGGGCGGGCCTCGTCGGTGACGCCGCGGAAGACGCGGGGGATGAGGAGATTGGCGACCATCTCGCCGTAGCAGGTGCCGCCGGGGTTGCGGGTGACGTCGACGACGAGGCCGTCGGTATTGCGCTGGAGGTAGTCGATTTCGTTGATGAGTTCGATGTAGGCCGAGAACTCGTCGGGCGGGGTGAAGCTGGGGATGCGGAGGTAGCCGATGCGCTTGCCTTCGGCGGCGTAGGTGCCGGAGAAGTGGAAGTGGGAGTTCTGCGCGCCGAGGCGGCGCTGGAAGTTGGCGGGGAGGGTGAAGAACGGGGCGCGGGAGCCGACGCCGATGAGGCGGGTGACGTGGTCGGGGGCCTGGCGGCGCTGGTAGCGGTCGAGGAGTTCGGCGAGACCGGGGCGGTCGGCGGTGGCGGCTTTGGCGCGGGAGGTGAGGGGAGAGGGGACGCGGCTGGTTTCGGTGAAAGGGACGCCGCGCTTGGTCCATGGGAGATCGTAGGTTTCGACGTCGCCGGACTGGCGGCGGATGACGACGCGGGCGGTGTCGCCGATTTCGTGGGCGCGGGGGAGGATCTGCTGCACGCGAGTGAAGATGTTGTCGGCGGCGTAGCGGCGGGTGGCGCGTTCGTTGGCGAAGGCGAGGTATTTCGACATCCAGGCGACGAGTTCGTCGGGCGTCTTGCCGTCGATGGAGACGATCTCGTCGCCGGTGGTGAAGGAGTAGCGGGCGGCAGGGAATTGGGCGCGGTTTATGGCTTCGATGAGAAACTTGCCGTCGAAGATATCGACGCGAATGCCGATGGAGGCGACGAAATTCGAGGGGAGATAGTAGGACGAATGGGTGTCCTTGAGGGAGGCGACATATTCCGCGGCGATTTCGTAATACTCAAGGTCGGATTGGGCGTTGCGGACGCGATCGAGCCAGGGGGC
>CAYMTH010000065.1:12843-13746 GCA_964393235.1 uncultured Solibacteraceae bacterium
CAGGGGGCGACGTTGTATAAGTCGAAGCCGAGCAGCTCCTTTTTCCATTCGTAGGGGGCGTAGAACTTGGCGTACTGGGAGGCGACGTGTTCGAAGTCGAAGAGCCTCTGTTCGACGGTCATTTGCGGGAAGCAAGGGACTATGGTGAATAATGCAAATAGGAATAGCCGCATTCCTGCTATATTCGCAGCTTTTCCTCTAAATTGCCGGGAGGGTATTTCGCCAGGCGGAAAGTTTACGGCGTAAACTTTCTTCGATGCGCGGGTTGGCGACGGGGCGGGATTCGAGCGGATCGCGGCCGAGGTGGTAGAGTTCGGCACGGGAGCCGTCGGCGTTCTGGAGGAGTTTCCAGGGGCCGGAGCGGATGGCGCAGTTGGGACTGCGGTCGCAGGCGAGGCCGGGGTAGGGGTAGCCCTGTTCGGCGCGGCCGTATTCCCAGTAGAGATCCTTCGTGCGGCGGCGGGGGCGGCCGAGGAGGGCGGCGGACATGTCTTCGCCGTCGGGGGCGGGCGGGGCGGCGGCGCCGGCGATGCGGGCGAGGGTGGGGAAGAGGTCGAGGGTGGAGAGGACGGTTGTTTTGTCGACGCGGCCGGCGGGGATGTGTCCGGGCCAATGGGCGATGAGCGGCGTGCGGATGCCGCCTTCATAGAGGCTCCATTTGCGGCCGCGGAGGCCGGCGGTGGAGCCGGGGGGATCGAGCTTCTCGTTGTAGTAGCGGGGCCAGGCGGTGGGGCCGTTGTCGCTGAGGAAGACGATGAGGGTGTTGGTGTCGCGGAGGGCGGCGATGAGGCGGCCGAGCTGGCGGTCGAATTCGTCGAGGACGCCGGCGAACTGCTGGCGGTCTTTGGTGCCGGCGAGATGGGGGGGGTGGGGGGGGTGGGCGGGGGGGGGGGGGAGGGGGAC
>CAYMTH010000066.1:0-13720 GCA_964393235.1 uncultured Solibacteraceae bacterium
C
The DNA here is from genome assembly GCA_964393235.1 of uncultured Solibacteraceae bacterium. Classification (GTDB taxonomy): domain Bacteria; phylum Acidobacteriota; class Terriglobia; order Bryobacterales; family Bryobacteraceae. The sequence continues at coordinate 2 of CAYMTH010000066.1, forward strand.
CCCCCCATGGGGGAGGGGGGTCTCCTTCCCCAGCACTGCCCCACCCCCCCATGGGGGAGGGGGATCTCCTCTCCCAGCACCGCCCAACCCCATGGGGGAGGGGGGTCTCCTCCCGCAGCCCCGCATCCCCCCCCACGGGGGAGGGGGCTTGGGGGGTGGTTTCGACGGGGCGGGACGGGGGGGCCTCGAGGCCGGCGGCGAGGCGGAGGAGCTGGTGGACGCCGCTCGAGTCTTCGCCGATGACGCCGATGAGAGCGCCGTTGGGGGCGGAGACGGTAACCTGTTGTAGCGGGGCCAGAGCGGCATCCCGGAAATGAATGGCCATCGTTAACAGGATACTGTCCTTGGTTCTTTTCTGCTCTTTGGGGTGGGGGGAAGAGGTGCGCGTGCGGTGCGCGGCGGGGGAGACAGTGGTACGGGAGCGGGTGGAACTGGAGTCTTTGACGGTGGAGGGGCCTTGCCGGGTGGTGGTGCGGGGGGTGACGTTCGTGGGGCGGCGGGGGACGGCGCCGGCCGGGCAGGGACTGCCTCCCTATGACAAGCGGTTCGTGGACCACTTTCCGGCGGGGAACGGGCTGGTGGCGATCGGGGCGGCGGAGTTGATCGTGGAAGACACGACGTTCCGGGAGATCGCGGGGTTCGCGGTGCTGGCGAGCGGGGTGAGGAAGGTGCGCATTGCGCGGATCGCGGTGCGGGATTCGGGATCGAAGAATGCCAAGGGCCGGAACAACACGACGGGCGGGGTGCTGCTGGAGGATGGGACGGGGGATTTCGTGGTGGAAGATTCTACGTTCGTAAATGTGCTGGGGAACGGGGTTTGGACGCACTCGCGGTATCTGCACACGCGGAACGGGCCGGGGGTGATCCGGCGGAACCGGTTCGAGACGCTGGCGCGGGATGCGGTGCAGGTGGGGCATGCGTCGGGCGTGGAGGTGGTGGACAACGAGATGACGCGGATTGGCTACCCGGCCGAGGCGGTGGACGTGGAGGGGCTGGGCTGGGCGGTTGGCGTGGATACGGCGGGGAATGTGGACTCGTCGACCTACGCGCGGAACCGGATGACGGAGATGAACGGGAAGTGTTTCGACCTCGACGGGTTTCACCACGGGGCGGTGATGGGGACCCGGTGCGTGAACCGGGAGGAGCACGTTTACGGGCATTTCGGGCTGGTGATGAACAATACGAATCCGGACATGCAGTCCGTCGGGGTGCGGATCGAGGGGAACCACTTCGAGGGCCTGCGGTGGGGCGGGATGTTTCTGATCGGGAGCGGGCATGTGGTGAAGGGGAATACGCTCGAGCGGGTGCAGACGTCGAAGTGCAGCGAGGGGGGCGCGCCGGCGGCGGGGTGCGTGTTTGTGGCGGGCGAGCCGGAGATGCTGCGGACGGGGATTTACTTCGGCGCGCGGGCGGAGCGGGCGGCGGTGACGCGGGGGAATGTGGTGACGGGGAATACGATCCGCGGGTGGCGGATGGACCGGAAGTGTTTCGGATTCGCGCCGGGCGTGGATCCGAAGGAGAATCAAGTGAGCGGCAATGTTTGCCGGCACCAGGGGAATTGAGATGGCAGAGAACGTTGTCGAGAAGATGCGGGAGGACTGGAACGCGCGGGCGCGGGAGGACGCGAACTACTATGTCGCGTTCGGGCGGCGGGACCAGGAGGACGACGAGTTTCAGTCGACGGCGCACGAGGTGGTGCACGGGCTGGAATGGGAGATGCGGCGGCTGCCGGCGGGAGAGAAGCGGAACCGGCGGGCGCTGGAGATCGGGTGCGGGCCGGGGCGGCTGCTGCGGCCGATGTCGGCGCATTTCGGGGAGATCCACGGGGTGGATATTTCCGATGAGATGGTGGAGCGGGCGCGGCGGCGGCTGGCGCAGATTCCGCACGCGCATGCGCACGTGGCGCGGAACTCGAACCTGGAGATGTTCTGCGGGGAATCCTTTGATTTTGTGTACAGCTATGCGGTGTTTCAGCACATTCCGAGCCGGGAGGTGGTGCTGGGGTATCTGCGAGAGACGTGGCGGGTGCTGAAGCCGGGCGGGTACATGCGGTGCCAGATCAACGGGCTGCCGGAGACGGCGGCGCGGTACGACACGTGGAGCGGGGTGCGGATCAGCGCGGCGGAGCTGGAGGCGTTCTGCCGGGAGAACGATTTCCAGATGCTGTCGCTCGAGGGGACGCAGACGCAGTACATGTGGATGACGCTGCGGAAGCGGGAGCGGGGGTGGTATGAGCGGGCGGAGAGGCCGGCGGGGCCGGTGACGATCCGGCGGATCACGAACGCGCAGAACTCCGAGCCGGTGGCGCCGGCGCGGGGGCGGTTCGCGGCGCTATCGCTGTGGGTGGAGAACCTGCCGGAGGCGTGCGACCTGGTGAACTTTGAAGTCTGGGTGGGCGGGGCGAAGGGGCGGCTGACTTACATCGGCCCGCGGGAGTACGACGGGATGGCGCAGGTGAATCTGCGGCTGCCGGAGGAAACGGGGACGGGGCTGCAGCCGGTGGTGCTGGCGTGGCGAGGGGAGGAGTTGGGGCCGGCGGCGAAGGTGCGGATTGTGCCGCAGCCGGCGCTGGTGCCGCGGGTGGTGGCGCTATCTGACGGGATCAACCTGATGAGCGGGCACCGGGTGGAGACGCGGTCGATGAAGGTGACGCTGGAGGAGGTGGAGGATCCGGCGGGGTTTGCTGCGGAGGTGGGCGGGGAGGCGGTGGTGGACGTGGACGCGTTCTGCACCGATCCGCTGCCGCCGCGGTATGAGATCAATTTCCGGCTGCCGGAGGGGATCGGGGCGGGGTCGCACTGGTTGAAGATGCGGGTGGGGAGGCGGGAGCTGGCTCCGGTGGGAATTGAGGTTGTCGGGTAGGGAGAAGTGGGATCGATTCCAGGTATTGGCTGAGGCGGGAGACGGCGAAGCCCCCGGGCGCGATGGCGATCGCGCGGCCGGGGGCTTTGCCTCTTCCTGTCAGGGAATCTCGTTACTCGAAGTAGCCCTTGGCGAGTTCGGGCTTGACGGTGATGGCCTGGCGCCAGTAGGACTTGGCTTCCTCGTTGCGGCCCTGGGCCTTGAGGGCATGGCCGAGGTTCAGGAGAGCTTCGGCGAACTGCGGGCGTTCGTTGATGGCTTCCTGGTAGAGGCGGATGGCGTCGTCGAGCTGACCGGACTTCTGAAGCAGGAGGCCGGTGTTGTAGAAGACTTCCGGGGAGCGCTCGCCGGCGTCGATGAGCTGCGCCTGGAAGTCGAGAGCCTTTTCGAAGTCTTCGGTTTCGACGGCGATACCGGCGAGGCCGCGAAGGGCTTCGACGGACTTGGGATCTTCGGCGAGGAGGGAGCCGAACGACTCGGCGGCGCCGGTGCGGTTGCCGCTCTTCCAGCGGGCGAGGCCGAGGTTGATGAGGGCTTCCTTCCAGTTGGCGCGCTTGCGGAGGCAGGTTTCAAAGGCCTCTTCGGCGCCCTTGTACTCGTCGCGATTGAGGCGGAGGAAGCCGAGGCGGAACCAGGCCTCTTCCCAATCGGCGTTCTTGGCCAGGAGCTTCTGGTAGAGCTTTTCGGCTTCTTCCTTCTGGTCCTGCATCTCGAAGACGGTGGCGAGGTTGAAGAGGACTTCGGGGAGGTCGGGGGCGATATTGAGGGCCTTTTCGTAGGCTTCGCGGGCGCCCTGGAGGTCGTTCATCTCCTGCTTGACCGAGCCGAGGTTGGCGAAGGCCTGCTTGGCGTCGGGGCGGATGCGGAGCGCTTCGGTGTAGCCCTTGACGGCCTGTTCGAGGCGGCCGAGCTTCTGGCTGGCGACGGCGTAGTTATACCAGCGCTCGTAGTGGTTCGGGGTGAGGTCGACGAGCTTCTGGCAGAGCTTGGCGGCGGCCTCATAATCGCCGCTCTGGAACGAGCAGGTGGCGAGCCCTTCGAGGGCGGCCTGCGAGTAGGGGCGGAAGACGAGGAGCTGATCGGAGTACTGGCGGACCTGGTCGTAGTCCTTGCGGGCGATGGAGATGGCGATGAGATTGGTGAGCGCCTCCTCCGACTTCGGATTGGCGGCGAGGGCGGCCTGGTAGATTTCGGCGGCCTCGTCGAAGCGCCACAGGAGCTGAAGCGCGACGGCCTTGCCGAACTTGGCGGTTTCGTCGGCGCCGTTGTCGGCGATATAGGCGTCGAACTCCTTGAGCGCCGGCTCGGGCTTTTCGAGGTGGAGCAGGCAGATGCCGAGGCCGAGGCGGGCGTCGTTGCGGTCGGGTTCGGCGGCGAGGGTCGCGGTGAAGCCTTTGGCGGCGGCCTCCCAGTTACCGAGCTTTTCGTGCGCGACGGCCTGGTTGAACAGGGCGACGGTGTTGTCGGGGGAGAGCTCCAACAGGCGCGTGTAGGTTTTGACGGCCTCTTCGTGCTGTTCGAGTTCGCACTGCAGATGGCCGATGGCGGCGAGGATTTCGGGCTGTTCGCCAAAGGTGCCAAGTCCGGCCTGCAGTTCGGCGAGGGCTTCTTTCAGTTTGCCCTCCATGTGGAGGGCCACGGCGCGGCCCAGCAGGGCGGCGGCCCCGTCGACGGGCGCGCCGGCCGGCCCGTTGCCTCCGCGATTGTTGGGACGAGAAGGTTGGTTTTTGCTCATGGTGGTGACTCTCTGCCTGGGTAAGAGGGACGCGGTCGGCGACCGTTTATTCAGATCCCTGAGAAGCTATCGGCGGAGAAGCGAAAAAAGAACATAGCTTCCCCAAAAAGTCGTTCTGATGATAGACGCGGAGGCCGTAGATGCGCGGACGGTCGTCGCCCGCGCCGACGAGTCCGATGCCGCCTTCGGGCAGGCGGGGATCGCTGAAGGTGTCGATCACCTGATCCTGGAGGTAGGTGGTGATGGTGTCGCCCTTGACCTCGACGCGGATGTCGAAAAGGGTCTGGTTGGCGCCGGCGTGCGGGAGCGGGAGGCGGGTGACGCGGCCGGTGCGGCCGTTGACGACGCTCCAACGCTCAAATTCGAGTTTGGTGAGGGGCGCGCCGGGGGTGACATTGAGGCGGGCGAAGTGGTAGTTCTGGGGGCCGGAGGCGCGAACAAGCCACTGGATGACGCGGCGGTCGATGGAGGCCTTCATCTCCATGACGTAGTCGTGCAGGCCGACGCTGGGCTGGAAGAAGGCCATCTGGCCGGGGCGCACGGTGCCGGAGCGGTCATAGGTCCAGGTGCGGGCCCATTCGCCGCGGCCATCCCAAAGGCTGAGGCCTTTCTGGAAATCTTCGACGAGATCGACGCTGGCGCGACTGGCGACTCGAGCGGTGAAGCTGTCCCAGGCGGAGGGGTTGGCGGCCGGCAGGGGGCGAACCGGTGCGGTGCGGTCTTCTTTCGGAAGTTCGACCGGGGCCTCGACGGGAGGCGGCGCCGGTTCGGCCTTGGCGATCGGGACGGGCGCGGCAACGGGAGAGACAACGGCGCGGTCATCCGCGGTGACTTCGGCCGGCGGCGGGACGCGGGTCTCGGCCACCTTGCGGGGGGCCGGTTCGTCGGAGGGGCGGGCGACGGCCCAGATGCCGATGATCAACGGGACGACCATCGCGATCCACTTGAGGTCCGACGGCAGGCGGCGGACCTTGGCCCAGACGTCGACGATGCCGCTCGAGGAGAAGCGGCTGAACGGGTTTCCGGGCAGATGCGGGCGGCGGCGCGACTTCTTCTGGCGAGGCTTGCCGTCATCCCAGGCGAGCCCGGCCGGGCAGATGGCGGGCGCGGAACCCCAGAGGTCGAAGCCGAGGGCGAGCGGACGGATGCGGCTGTCGCGGGGGGTGAATCGAGCGTTGGGTACGCGGAAGAGGCGGAGGGCGCGGGACCGGAGCGCGGGAGCCAGGGCACGGAGCGCCGGGGCCGGGACGCCGGGCGCCGGGACCAGATCGACATGGGCCACGGGCCGCGGCCGGCTGGCATAGACGGCGGGCGGGGGCGGGGCGAGCCGGAGGCAACCGGCGCGAGCCGAGCGGACGATCATGCGCGAGGCATGGCGCGGGGCGCCGGCCTCGACCGAAGAAGGAACGGCCGGGAGGGGGGGGGGCGCGAGGCGGTGATCGACAGGGGAAAGGACGGCCGCGACCGGGCGCGAGGCGGAGGCCACGCGGCGGAGCACCGGGGCGAGCCGGACGGACGGAGCTTTCGGAACGAACGCGGCCGCGCACGGAGCGGCGGCGGCGAGGGGCGCGGCATACACGCCACGCGGCGACGGCGGATGGACCGGAAAGATGCCGCGCCGGGACATGGCGTGCAGCCGGCTGTAGGTGACCAGCGCCGTGCCGGCCGCCAGGAGCGAAGGCAGCGCCGACGCGGGAAGAGCGGAAGGCGGCAGGGGCCGGGCGGCAGCCGCAAGGTCCAGCGCGGCCACGGCGGGCGGCGGAGGCGCCACCGCGCAGGTTGCGGTGACCGCGGAAAGAGAAAGACCGCGGGTCACGACGGAATAAACGGGAACGCGCCGCGCGGGCGGTCCGGCGACGGGGCGCGGTTTGACCCGGGGCCCGGCGATCCGTCCGGCGGCGACGGGAGCGGGGACGGTCCGGAGCGCGACGGCGGCGTCGAGTCGGCTGTGGCTCCGCACGGGCCGCATGGCGGCGACGAGGTGGGCCTCCGGCTCCGGTAAATTCGCTTCGTATGGTTCGGCGGGAACCGGAAGCCGGTGCGCGGGCGGCGGGGCGGCGACGACCGGGGCAATACCGGTGGCGGCGAGCAGCGCGGCAAGGCCGCTCTGTTCGATGGTCTCCCAGACCTCGGGCCAGACGTCGGGCGCGGTTTCGACCGGCGGCGGAGCTATAACGGCGAGAGCCGCCGAGGGAAGCGCCAGAGCAAAGCCGCCCCGGGCCGACGGGCCGGACTCCAGGCGTTCCCCGCGGACGGGTTCGGGGCGCAAGCCGGCGGGTACGGCGGGAATCGAAACCAGCCGACGGGACTCCGGCAGGAGCAGCGAGCGGCGGCGGTGACCGGCCGGCAAGGCGCGCAATCCGGCCGAGGGAACCGGAGTTAGCGAAACGGCCGGGCGGGGCAACGCCCCGGCGGCGGGCGCCGACAGCGGGCGCAGACCGGTTCGGGCGGCAACGGCCTGTAAGTTGCGGCCGGGCGACACGTTACCCCGGCGGGGCGGCACGATGCGAACCGGCAGCGGACGCTCCGGCGAGGCCGCCCCCTGAATGGCGACGTTCGACGGCGAGAGCGGCACCGGGACGGTGCGGCCGGAGAAAGGAGCGCCGGCGGCGACGCGGCCTTCCCGTTCGACAAACTGAATGGTCCCGCGGCCGATGACCGGGTCCGGTCCTGGCAGTGACGACGACGGCGGCGGAACCGGATGGGGACCGGCGGGGAAGAATTCGCCCATGATGGCCATGCTGACCATACGGACGGCCGCGGAGGGCGAAACCGGAGCGGCGGGGACGGGCTGCACGGCGGGCACGCGCTGCGTGCGCTGGAGCGACGGCTGGGTTTCGGTCAGGCGCCGCATGGCCAGTTGCTGCTCCTCGGCATAGGAGTGCCGGTGCGCGTCCGAGCAGAACTCGGCGTCGTTCATCCGGCGAAGCAGCGAGATGGCCTTATTGCAATAGCGGCAGCGCAAGGCGGTCCTTCCGGGGAGTACTCTCCCATCACCAGCGTAGGACTGCCGTGGCCGAATTACTACGCGGCAAATGACTGTATTTTGCCTGATTTCAGTCCATTTCCCCTCAGTTTTGATCGGTCAAACACCTTAGATCGAGGTTGTTTGAGAAGTTGTCGGGGCCGCGGCCACTCTCCAGTTATGACCTTCACATTGATTGTGGTTACGGTCAGCCGGTGGGCGGACGGGAGGTCGATCATCGGTTGGGGGGAGGAGGCGCCGGGGCGGGGCCGGTTTGTCCGGCTGGTGGCGCCGACGCCGGCCGGGACGCTGCATCCGGAGCAGTATGCGATGCGGTGCGGGGCCGAGCCGCGGCCGGGGGACCGGCTGGTGGTGGAGACGCCGTGGATCGACAGCCGGCCGGGGCAACCGGAGAACATGGTGGTGGGAGCGACGCCGTGGCGATTGCTGGAGCGGCCGGCGGGGCGGGGCGCGATGGCGGCGTTGGAACGGCAGGCGCCGCATGCGGGACTGCTATTCGGGGGACCGGGGCGGGCGGAGCCGGGGGATTATCCGGCGGGCGCGCCGTCGATTCTCTGGGGGGGGCCGGCGGGCGCGCGAGGGGTCTGCGTGGGGGGGGGGCGGGGGGGGGGGTCCCGGGCCGGGCGGGGGTGGGGGGGGGGGGGGGTGGAATACGACCTGCCGCTGACCGACTGGCACTACTCGCAGCGGCTGTGCGCGATGGGCGAGGGCGAGTACAGCCTGGCGCGAATGGGGTGCCACGCGGCGCACGGGTTGCGGCTGGTGGTGACGCTGGAGGAGGCGTTTCATGGCTGGCGTTACAAAATGGTGGCGGGACTGCACCCGCTGCGAACGGTTACACTGTGGCGAGATGCTGGATCGCCGCGACTTTCTCTTCCAATCCGGAACCCTGTTGACTGCCCTCTGGAACCTGCCGGTCCCGGTCCTGGCCGCGCCTAAGTTCGGGAGCGACCCGTTCACGCTCGGCGTCGCCTCGGGCGACCCGGCGCCGGACGGGATGGTGCTGTGGACGCGGCTGGCGCCGAAGCCGCTCGAAGGCGGAGGGATGCCGGACGCGGCGGTGCCGGTGGAGTGGCGCGTGGCCGAGGACGAAGGGATGAAGCGGGTGGTGAAGAAGGGCCGGACGATGGCGGTGCCGTCGCTGGCGCACTCGGTCCACGTCGAAGTGGCGGGGCTGAAGGCGGACCGGTGGTATTGGTATCAGTTCCGGGTGGGGAAGGAGTTGAGCCCGGTGGGGCGGACGCGGACGGCGCCGGCGGCGGATGCGACGCCGGAGAAGCTGCGGTATGCGTTCGCGTCTTGCCAGCACTGGGAGACGGGATTGTTCACGGCCTACGACCACATGGCGGCGGAGAATCCGGACCTGGTGGTGCACCTGGGCGATTACATTTACGAAGGCTCGCCGCGCACGAACGGACCGCGGCGGCACAACAGCGCCGAGATCGTTTCGCTCTCCGATTACCGGAACCGGCACGCGCTGTACAAGACCGACAAAAGCCTGCAGCGGGTGCACGCGCTGGCGCCGTGGATCGTGACCTGGGACGACCACGAGGTGGACAACAACTACGCCGGCGACGTGGCCGAGGACAAGCAGACGCGGCAGGAGCTGCTGGAGCGGCGGGCGAGCGCGTATCAAGCTTACTACGAACACATGCCGCTGCGGGCGGCGTCGATTCCGAAGGGGTCGGGGATGCTGCTCTACCGCAACATCGCGTGGGGCGGACTCGCGAACTTCACGGTGCTCGACACGCGGCAATACCGGACGGATCAGCCGTGCGGCGACGGGCGGAAGGCGCCGTGCGCGGCGACCTACGATCCGGCGGCGACGCTGCTCGGCGAGGCGCAGCACGGGTGGATGGAGCGGGAGCTGGCGGCGTCGCGGGCGAAGTGGAACATCGTGGCGCAGCAGGTGCTGCTGGCGAAGATCGACTTCAAGCGCGGCGAGGGGGAGTTGATGTCGATGGACCAGTGGAGCGGGTACGAGGCGTGCCGGCAGCGGGTGCTGCGGTATCTGCACGAGCGGCGGATCGCGAACCCGGTGGTGATTACGGGCGACATCCATTCCAACTGGGCGTGCGACCTGAAGCTCGACTGGCGGGACGAGAAGTCGGCGACGGTGGGCGTGGAACTGGTGGGCACGTCGATCACGTCGGGCGGCGACGGCATGGACACGATGAAGGGCGTCGACGATGTCTACGCGGAGAACCCGCACCTGAAGTGGTTCGGCGCGCGGCGGGGGTATGTCTCGTGCCTGGTGACGCCGCAGCGGACGCTGGCGGAGTACCGGATGGTGCCGTACGTTTCGAAGCCCGGCGCGCCGGTGGAGACGCCGCGGCGGTTCACGGTAGAGGCCGGGCGGCCGGGCCTGGTCAACGCTTGAGACAATAGCGTTTTGAGTTCCTTCTGCGAGAGACATCTGCGGACGCTGACCGCGCTGGCGATCGTCGTGATGGCGTCGCTGCAGGTGGCGACGATCCTGGGCGAAAGCGCCACCTTCGACGAGGCCGTGCACCTGTCGGCGGGCTACCGCTACTGGCGCACGGGCAAGTTCGCGATGAACGTGGAGCATCCCCCGCTGCAAAAGCTGTTGAGCGCGGCGCCGCTGCTGGCGCTGGGACCGCCGATGCCATCGGACCCGAAACTGCTGATCGACCAGACGGAGTACGCGAAGGCCTTTGTTTACGGGGGGCCGCGGCACGCCGACACGCTGCTGCTGCTGGGAAGGGCGCCGACGATCCTGCTCTCCGCGCTGCTGGTGGCGGCGGTGGCGTGGGCGGGGCGGCGGTTCTTCGGCGCGGCGGCGGGGGCGATGGCGGCGTGGTTCTGCGCGCTGGATCCGAACCTGATCGCGCACGGGCGGTACGTGACGACGGACATGATCAGCGCCCTGCTGGGATTCGTCGCGGTGGCGCTGTGGCTGCGGTATCTGGACAGCCCGAGTACGCGCGGGATGGCGCTGACGGGGCTGATGACGGGCCTGGCGCTGGCGGCGAAGTTTTCTTCGATTTACCTGGTGGGGCTCTTCCCCGCCCTGCTGGGGCTGCACTGGATCTACGCGCGGTTTTCGTGGCGGGCGGCGGCGGCGTTGGCGGGCGTGCTGGGAGTGGCGGCATTGACGGTGGCGGTAACGTACGCGCCGGAATCGTGGCGCGCGTTTCGCGGGCGGGTGATCAGCGTCGAGCCGGAGACGATCGCCGGCTACACGCTGCCCGCGCACCCGTATTTCACGGGCCTCAAGACCGTGCTGCGCCACAACGAAGAGGGCCACCCCACCTATCTGTTCGGCGAGGTTTCAAAGACCGGCTGGTGGTATTACTTTCCGGCAGTTGTGGCGGTGAAGTCGACGACGGCGTTTCTACTGCTGCTGGCGGCGCTGCTGGGCATCGCGGCGTGGCGGTTGCCGCGGCTGTTCGGACGGTCGCGGGAGGTGCTGCCGTGGCTGTTCTTCGGGCTGCCGCCGGCGTTGTATTTCGCGAGTTCGGTGGCGAGCAACATCAACCTGGGCATCCGGCATCTGCTGCCGGTGTATCCGTTTCTCTACGTGGTGGGCGCGGCGGCGCTGGCGGCCGTGCTGCCGGCGCGGCGGCTGCTGCCGGCGGCGGGGTTGCTGCTGACGCTGCACGCGGGTGAGTCGCTCGCGGCGTATCCGGAGTATCTCGGCTTTTTCAACACGCCGGCGGGCGGGGGCGCGGCGGGCTCGAAGTACCTGCTCGATTCGAACCTCGACTGGGGGCAGGACCTGAAGAAATTGAAGGCCTATATCGACGAGAAGCAGCCGGGAACCGTCTGCCTGGAGTATTTCGGCTCAGTGGAGCCGGGCTACTACGGCATCCGCTACGAGTACCTGCCGCGGACGTGGAACAAAGACGAGCGGGAGCGCGCCGACTGCCTGGGCGTCATCAGCATCACGCTGCTGCACGACGTCTACATCGACCCGGGCAGTTTCGCGTGGCTGCGCGAGCGGACGCCGGTGGGGCGCGTCGGCAGTTCGCTGGTGCTGTTCGATCTGCGGAAGCGGTAGCGGCTACCAGTTCTCGCCGCGCTTCACCTGGGATACCTTCCCGTCCACCCACAGCGCAGGATCGGCAGGCGGCAGGAAGTCGTCGGTATCGAAGTAGCGCCAGTTCCCTTCGGGGGGGGCCACGGCCATGACGAGCGCAACGTGAGTTCGCGGCCCCTGGAAATAGGCGATGCGGATCTGGTGGATGCCGCGGCTCAGGTGCGCCGAGCCTTCGACGATGCGGGGCGGGTGCAGGCCGTCGTTGTCGATGATCAGCTTGTCGTTGATCCAGAGCTTCGATCCGTCGTCGGACTGCAGGCGGAACTTGTACTGGCCGGGCGTCTCCACCCAGATGCGGCCCTCGTAGTCGATGGCGAACCATTCGATACGCTCCGAGACGCCGGGAAACCCTTCGAGAAAAGACCGCGGGGCGATGCGGAGAGAGGTCGTATAAATGGTCCCGAGGCGCGGGAGTTTGCGGAGGCCGGGCAGTTCCTCAGTGCCGGGCTTGATCGCGTAGATCACGCCGCGCAGGCCGGAGGACCGCACCACCGTGGTGCCGAACGTCGCCATGGGCTCGCCGGCCGGTTCCTGCGCCGACAGCAGGGCGGCGGCCAGGCTCAGCGCGGCGAGTCGCATCGCGCCTTCACGCCCGCAACCGGCTGATGGTGACGGCGCCGCCGAGGCAGCGTTCCACGTCGCGGCCGGCGGTGCGCGGCCGGGCCTGGTAGGTGCCCGAGTAGTGGAACACGCCGGCCTCGTCGCGGCGGAACTGCACGTCGAGCGGCTCGTCATCCGGCGCGCATTCTTCGAGCGCGGCGGGCTCGCCGGGATCGAGGTGCGGCAGGTTGATGTTCCAGAACTCCTTGGCTTCGCACGCGGCCGGCAAGACGCGGGCGAGGGCCGCGGCGGCGAGTTCGGCCGACTGGTCCCAATCGAGTTCAACGCCGCGGCGCAGGTACTGCGAAACGGCCAGCGCGCGCGTGCCGAGAATCGCCGCCTCGCGCGCCGCCGCGACGGTGCCGGAGGAGTAGATGTCTACGCCGAGGTTTCCGCCGCTGTTGATGCCCGAGAAGACCCAGTCGACGCCGGGCACCAGCGCACGCAGGGCCACGCGCACGCAGTCGGCCGGGGTGCCGGAGAGGTGATATTCGCGGTCGCCGGTTGCGGTGAGTTCGAGCGGCTGATGCGTGGTGACACGGTGGCCGGCGTAGGAGTGCGGATCGCGCGGCGCCACAACCCAGACCTCACCGATACGGGAGGCGATCGTCTTCAACGCCGCCAGCCCCGGGGCATCCCACCCGTCGTCGTTCGTCAGCAGGATTTTCGGCGGCGCCATCTTTTCATCGTCCCCCGTGGCCCTTTTCCTCCGCAACCCGCGCTGAGAGGAAGCAGCCAATCCGGCAGGAGAAAAACACCATGTTGATCCAACGTCTTTTGCTACTTCCGGCCGCGGGCGTCCTGCTCGCGCAACCGGCCGCCAAGGTCGATTTCGACAAGCAGATCGCGCCCATCCTGGAATCGAAATGCTACAGTTGCCACGGACCGCAGAAGCAGCTCGCCGGGCTGCGGTTGGACCGCCGCCAGGCCGCGCTGCGCGGTGGCGATTACGGCAAAGTGATCGTGCCCGGCGACAGCGCGGGCAGCAAGCTGATCCAGCGCATCAGCGGCTCGGAGGCCGGTCTGCGCATGCCGCCGGACGGGCCGCTGGAGCCGGACGAGATCGGGCTTCTGCGGGCCTGGATCGACCAGGGGCCGGATTACGGCAGCTCCCAACTCGCCGTGCGCCGCGCGCCGGCGCGGCCCCTGCCCCCGGGCTGGCGGCCGCTCGTCGACGCGATCGTCACCGGGGACCACGCGGGCGTGCGCGCCGCCCTGGCCGCCGACCCGTCGCTGGCCACCGCCGCCGACAGCGGCGGCACCACCGCGCTGATGCACGCCGCCGGACGCGGCCGGATCGACAGCATGCGGATCCTGCTCCAGGCGGGCGCGAACGCCGCGGCGGCCAATCAGCGCGGGGCGACGGCGCTCACGTGGGCATTGGGCGATTCCGAAAAGGTGAAGCTGCTGCTAGATGCCGGCGCCCGTGTTGACCAGCGCACCGGCGAGGGGCGCACCCCGCTCCACATCGCGGCG
>CAYMTH010000067.1:0-1978 GCA_964393235.1 uncultured Solibacteraceae bacterium
CCGAACTCCTCCCGCCCCACATCGAGCGCGTCCTGTTCCTCGATGCCGACCTGCTCGTCCGCGCCGACATCTCCCCCCTCTGGCATACCCCGCTCCCCACGCAAACCGTCGCCGCCGCCGTCGATCAGGCCGTTCTCACCTGCGGCTCCCCGCGCGGCGTCAAGAATTGCCAGGCCCGCAATGTCCCCGCGGACGCTCCCTATTTCAACGCCGGAGTGCTCCTCATCGATCTCGCCCGCTGGCGCCAGCGCAATGTCTCCGCGCTCGCCCGCCAGTACCTCGCCGAGACCGGCCCCGACGCCGACTTTCTCCACCAGGAAGCCCTCAACGCCGTCCTCGCCGTGGACTGGCTCCGCCTCGATCAACGCTGGAACTCCCTCCCCGGCGCCGGTATTCCCGATGCCCGCATCGTCCACTTCGCCGGCCGGCTCAAGCCCTGGCGCACCCGCGCCGGCGGCCCGCACGGCGCCGCCTACCACGACGAACTCGCCCGGCTCGGCCTCTCCGAACAAGGCTCCTCCCGCGACGCGGCCATCGGCTTCTACGACCGGTTTCTCCGCCGCTTCGCCCAACCCATCGAGCGCTTCCTTTGGACAAGGCGTATCTATTGAATTCCACCCTTTCCATCCTCCTCCCGGCGATGAAGGGCTACGCCTCCGTCGCCGCCGCCCTCGCCGCCTGGGATGCCCAATCGCTCCGTTCCCGCCTCGAAGTCCTGGTCCTCTGCCCGTCCGGCCTCGGCCCCGCCCCCGGCGACCATAACCCCGCCCATATCGTTGTCGATACCGGCTCCGCCGGCCTCCATGAGGCCCGCGCGCTCGGGATCGCCCACGCCACCGCCCCTTACATCATGCTCGCCGAGGACCACTGCCTCCCCGATCCCTCCTGGGCCGAGTCCATTCTCGCTCGCATCGACGAAGGCTGGGACGGCGTCGTATCCACCCTCCGCCCCGGCACCCGCGCCGGCGCCTTCCCCCAGGCCTCGTTCCTCATCGGCTACGGCGAATGGATGGAACCGGTCACCGCCGGCCCCACCGGTGTCATGTGCGGGTGGAACGGCGTCATTCGCCGCGACCTCCTCCTTGCCATCGATCCCGCCGAACTCCGTGTCCTCATGTGCCTCGGCGCCTTCCTCGTCCGCCACATCCGCCAACAGGGCGCCCGCTACTTCCTGGAAAGCCGCGCCCGCATGCGCCACTTCGATCCGCCTGGCGCCGCCTACGAGTGCTTCCTCCTCTTCCTCGTTGGCCTCGGTTTCGGCGCCATGCGCACCCGCCGCTGGTTCCCCCCGCTCCGGGTCTTCTATTTGTTCCTCTTCCCCGCCATCGCCGCCGCGCACTTCCGCCGCGCCGTCCGCCAGTTCCGCCGCGCCCCGTCCGCCATTCCTTTCGCCGCTCTCCTCGCCGCCTTCGTCCTGGCGGGCTTCTGGGGCCTGGGCGAATCCATCGGCGCCATCGCCGGGCTGCGCGCCGTCTCCCCCCATCTCTGGCGCACCGAGGTCAAGCCCGTCACCCAGGCGCAGTTGGACGCCTCGGACCGCTTCGAACGCCGGATTTAGCCCAGCAGCAGCCGGTCGTACGCCGCGCCCATCGCCGCTAGCGAGTACCGCTCCTCCACCCGCTGCCGCGCCCGGTCCGTCAGCCGCCCCCGCAACTCTTCGTCCCCCAGCACCCGTTCCACCGCGCCCACAATCGACTGCGCGTCCCCCGCCGCATACGTCACGCACGTCACGCCGTCCTCCACCAGGTCCGTCGACACCCGGTTCGCCGCCACCGGCAACCCGTTCGCGTACGCCTCCATCAACACCAGCGCCACGGGCTCGGAATGGATCGAATAGAAGAACAGCGCGTCGTGCGACGCGTACAGCCCAGGCAACTCCTCCCGCGGCACCGGCCCCCGGAGCGTCACCGCCTCGCCCAACCCGCCCTCGGCGATCAACCGCTCCACCAGCTCCCGGTACGCCCCCTCCCCCTGCGCC
>CAYMTH010000067.1:1988-8927 GCA_964393235.1 uncultured Solibacteraceae bacterium
CCGTCAACGTCACGTCCGGCATGCGCTCCCGCAGCCGCAGCAGCGCCGCCAGCAGCAGATGCAACCCCTTCTCCGGCGTCAGCCGGCCCACCCACAACAGGCGCCGTCCCGCCCGTTCCCGCGCCGGCCGCGGCCCGATCGGAATCCCGAAATAAACCGTGTGCGCCACCGCCGCCGGCAGGCCCGCCCGCACCGCATCCTCCCGCCATCCCTCACTGGCAAAAATCGCGCACCGGATGCGGTTCGCTTCCGCCGGAACGTAATAAAACGGGTGCCGGCCCCGCAACCACCGGACCAGCCCCCAACCCGCCGGCCGCAACTCACCGGTCAGCGTCCCCAGCGACAGCACCGCCACCCGCCGATGCCGCGCCAGCGCCAGCGCCAGCATCCCCCGTACGTTGATATCCACGCACACCAGCACCGCGTCGTACCGCCCCGGATCCCGCAGCCGCTCCTCGGCCCACTGAAGGTTTCGCGCCCCCGCCTCCGCTTCTTTCGCGCCGGCCACCAGCGAGGAAAACGTCAGCCGCCATCCCGCCGGCACCCGCGCCCGCAACCGCAACAACGCCGGATTCCGCTGCAAACTCGCGATCCAACCCGCCGCCGGCCGCACCGATGCCTCCAGCGCCGCCCCCTCCTGCCCGTACAGCGGCGCTTCCACCTCCCAGCCCAGCCGCTCCAACTCCCGCTGCAGATCCGCCAGCGCCAACAGCAATCCACCGACAAATCGCCGTTCCACGACCGGCGAAAGCAGCAGCAGCCGCTTCATGACAGGCCCAGCAACCGCCGTGTTTCCCCGGTGGTCGCAATCGGCCGCCCCAGCGCCTCCGCCACTCGCGCCACGCGCTCCACCAGCAACTCGTTCGTCGCCGGCCGCTCCTTCTCCGCGTCCAGGAACAGGTTGTCCTCCAAGCCAGTCCGCGCATGCCCGCCGAGCGCAAGCCCCAGCGAATTCATCGAAAATTGATACCGCCCGATCCCCGCCGCCGACCAGAACGAGCCCCGCGGCAACCGCTCCACCATCGTCGCCAGATTCACGCCCGTCGCCGACGAAGTTCCCAGCGAACCGAGCAGCAGGTTGAACACAAACGGCTCCCGCAGGATCTTCCGTCCGATCAGGTACTGCGCATAGTCGATCATCCCGAAGTCGAATACCTCCAACTCCGGCACAATCCCCCGCTCATTCATCTCCTGCGCCAGCCGCTGAATCATCGCCGGCTCGTTCACCGAGGCCTGCTTCGGAAAGTTCAACGACCCCAGCGTCAGCGATGCTAGATCCGCTTTCAACTCCCCTTCCAGCTTCAGCGAATCGCTCCGGTATTCGAACTCCTTGTACACCCGCCCGCTCGTCGTCACGCAGATCACCGCGCCGGGAATGGCCGCCCGGATGCCGCGCGTCATCTCCGCGTACAACGCCCGCTCGTAGGTCGGCTCTTCGTCCTCACGCCGGGCGTGAATATGGAAGATCCGCGCTCCGGCGGCGTAGCACTTCACCGCGTCGGCCACCACCTCCGCCGGCGTCACCGGCACCGCCGGGTTGTCTTTCTTCCGGGGCACCATCCCCGTCAAGGCCAGGTTGATCACTACCGGCTGGGTCAGGTCGATCACAGTCCGTCTACCCCCGTCTGCATTACCTTCGCCGGAACTCCGCCGCAAAGCGTATGCGCCGCCACGTCCTTCACCACCACCGCGCCCGCCGCCACCACCGCGCCCCGCCCGATCTTCAAGTGGTCCCGCACAATGCAGCCCACTCCCAGATAAGCCCCCGGCCCTACCTCCAGCGCCCCGGCCAGATTGGCCCCGGGCCCGATCGTCGTATAGGATTCGATCCGGTTGTCGTGCCCGATCAGCGCGCCACGGTTCACCAGCACGTGGTCTCCGATCACGGTGTTCGAGGCCACGATCACCCCCGGATGGATCACGCAGCCCGCCCCGATGCGCGCCCGCTTGGAAATCTGCGCCGTCGGGTGGACAACCGTCGCGAACCGGTACCCGCGCCCGGCCATCTCTTCCAGAAACGCCCGCCGCTTGTTGCTCACCATCGCCCCCACCAGCAGGCAGTCCGCCGGCCCGAACGGCAGTGCGTCGGCCCGGTACACCGGCCGCCCCTCCAGTTCCGCCGGCGCATCCCCGCGATCCACCGCGAATCCGGCCACCCCGTACTCGCTCCCCGCTTCTACGATGTCCAGTACTTCTACCGCCATGCTCCCGGCGCCTAGAATCACCAAAGATCTCATTCCCTCTACTCTAACCCGCACGGTTCCATTCTTGAATACGAGCCAGCCATTCGTAGTCCTCCCGGTACCATTCCCGCAGCCGCTCCATCGCCTCCGGCGAAAGGCGCTTGTCCAGACCGGCCGGATTCCGGTGCGCGTGTACATCGTCTTCAGGCAGCGCCACCGTCGCGGGCAGGCCGAGCAACTCCCGCAACTGCGCGAAGTCCGCGTTGAGCGTCTCCTGAAACCCGGCGAACAGTAGGTCCCCGCAACGGGATTCGAAAGTCGCCCGGTCCACGAGCCACGACCGGAACGGGTCGCGTAGCAGCAGGATGCCACGCATCGCCGCGTCGCCTTCCGGCGTTCCGATGGCCCGCGCCAGGGCGTCCGGTGTCGCGAACCGGGCAAACGCCGCGGCTTCCTCCGGACTCCACGGGTTGTGATAGCGGGGCCGCCCCTGCCGTTGCCGGCTGTAGAACGCGCTCCCGAACCGGCTCGCCGGATCGCGCAGAAAAAAGAAGAACTTCTCCCCCGCCGGCACGTCAGCCAGACTAACCTCGTGCGGATGAAACACCACATGGTACCGGCCTGCCGTCCGGTAGGGCTCGAGGGCATGCCGCACCGCCGTCCCCCCGGTCTTGCTGACGTGCAGAAAATGCGCCCGCGGCTTCCCGTACCGCCAACGGTCCTCGACCCTCCTCAAGACCTGTCGCCAGGGCATAGGGCAACCGCCTATCGCCCCACCAGCCGTGCCAGTTCCGGCGCCGCCAGCCGCTCGCCCCGGTACGCGGCCACCTCGCCGAACCGGCGCCGCTCCTCCCAGTCCGCCCGCGCCGCCGCGATCTCCTCCGGCCGGCGCGCCACAAAGTTCCACCACATCAGAATCTTCTCCCCGAACGGCGCCCCGCCGATCAGCAGCACCCGCCCGCCGCCGCGGCTCCGCAACGCCACGCTCGCCCGCCCCGGTCCCAAATAGTACAACTGCTCCGCCGACAGCTCCTGCCCCTCCAGCGCCGCATCGCCCCGCAGCAGCACCAGCGCGTGCTCGAATCCCGGCTCCAGCCCCGCCTCCAACCCCGCCCCCGCATGCACCTCAAAATCCACGCCCGTAAGCGGAGAAAAATGCGGGGCCGCCGAAACCGCCCCTCCGTACGCCCCGGCAAACACCCGCGCCAGCCCTCCCGCCTGCTCCACCACCGGAACCTCCCCCACCGCCGCGAACGACGACGCCCCGTTCCGCACCGCGTCCGGCAGCGCCACCCACAACTGCACCCCGTCCAGCCGGTGCGAATTCCCGTCCGGCGTCTGTTCCGTGTGCGCAATCCCCTGCCCCGCCGTCATCACGTTTACCCCGCCCGGCCGCGCCACCGCCTCACACCCCAGGCTGTCGTCATGGACGATCTCCCCATCCAGCAGCCAGGTCACCGTCTGCAGCCCGATGTGCGGGTGCGGCGCCACGTCCATCGGCTTGCCTTCGGCAAACGTCAGCGGCCCGAACCGGTCCAGAAAACACCACGGCCCCACCATCCGCCGCCCCCGCACCGGCAACGCCCGCGTCACCGGAATGTGGCCCAACACGACCCGCGTGCTCGCGAACGCCTCGACAACCAGATTCCCGTCCACGGCGATTTCCTCCTGCCGCAAAATCGCGTTCACGCGTCTTGCAAATTTTTCCAAACCCGGCAACAGCCCGGAAAAACAACAGTTTAGCGGAACCCATCGCCTCACGAACGGACGATTGGCTTGCTCCCCTGAGGGACAATGAAAATAGGGAGCAGGACTCGCCTCCCCGCGCGCTCGCCGGAGGCCCGTCGGCCGGCCCCAGCCCCAAATCCTCGGAATAACCCAAAAGTGATTGAAAACAAAGAGAAATCACTCGGGAATAACCCAAGAAAAACCCAACGAAACCCAACAAAACCCGAGATAACCCGATGACCGACCGTACGCCCGCCCTCCTGCTCCTCGGCTACCTCCTCCTGTTCGCCTGGGCCGCCGTCAACCCCTACGACCGCGCCACCTGGTATGCCGAAAACATCCCCATCGTCGGCATCGTCGTCTCCCTCGTCGGGCTCTACTTCCGCGGTTGGAAGTTCTCCTCCCCCGCCTACGTCCTCATGGCCGTCCTGCTCTACCTGCACACCGTCGGCGGCCACTACACCTTCGAACGCGTCCCCTTCGACGCCGTCACCCGCGCCTTCGGCTTCGAACGCAACCACTTCGACCGTATCGCCCACTTCTCGGTCGGCTTCTACGCCTACGCCATCGCCGAGGCGCTCGTCCGCACCAACGCCGTCCGGAGCCGCGTCGTGCTCTTCCTCTTCCCGATCTTCACCATCGCCTTCGGCGCCATGGGCTATGAACTCATCGAGTGGTGGTACGCCACTATCGAAGGCGGCCAGTCTGGCGCCGCCTTCCTCGGCAGTCAGGGCGACATCTGGGACGCCCAGAAAGACATGTTGGCCGACACCCTCGGGGCGGTGGCGGCCACGTCTCTATTCTTCGCTCGCGCCTACGGAATGATCAGCTTGCTGCCGATGGATTCCAGCGTGATCGAAAAGGTCAGATCCTCGCCCGCCAACGGGTGATTGGCGTCGAGCACCACGCCGTCTTCCTCGATCCCCACGATCTGCGCGATCAAATACCCGCCCGGCCCCTGCAACTGCAGCTCCTGGCCCCACTCGATCGGCATGTCCTCGGGAAACTGGTCCCGCGGAATCTTGATCACCATCTCTTCCCGCATCGGCCCGTACGCTTCGGCCGCCGGAATCGTACGAACCACGCTCCCGCCAACTTCCAGACCGGTCACCGCCGCGTCAAATCCCGGGATCACCATCCCCTGCCCAAGCGTGAACTCCAAAGGCTCCCGCCCCTCGCTCGAGTCAAATACCGTCCCGTCCGTCAGCGTCCCCTTGTAGTGGACTCGAACCAGATCTCCTGCTTTTGCCGGCATGCCGACTCTCCTTTTCTGCGGCGCGCGGCGCCCCTCGCAGAATATCACGCCCGGCGGGAACAAGCGGTACAATTGGAGAAAATGGCTACAAAGCGTATTGGAATCCTTACCGGCGGCGGCGACGTCCCCGGACTAAATTCTGTCATCAAAGGCGTCACCTATCGCGCCTACGAAGCCGGCATGGAAGTCATGGGCTTCCGTCGCGGGTGGGAAGGCCTCACCCACCTGAACCTCGAGGACGAACAGTCCAAGATCGCCTACCTCCGCCCCCTCGACCGGCTCAATACCCGGACCATCGACCGCGACGGCGGTACCTGCCTGCACTCCTCCCGCACCAACCCCGCCCGGATGCGCAAGCTGCCCTCGTTCCTGAGCGCCGACCTCTTCCCGTCGGAAATGGTCACCAAGAAGGGCGAGACCTATCAGGCCTGGGACGTCTCCAAGCACGTCATCAAGAACCTCGAATCCCTCGGCATCGACACCCTCGTCGCCATCGGCGGCGACGACACGCTCTCCTACGCGC
Organism: uncultured Solibacteraceae bacterium; assembly: GCA_964393235.1. Taxonomy (GTDB): domain Bacteria; phylum Acidobacteriota; class Terriglobia; order Bryobacterales; family Bryobacteraceae. Next base: position 7,678 of record CAYMTH010000067.1, read on the forward strand.
AGAAGCTGCACGCCCAGGGCTTTAAGGTGGTCTGCGTCCCCAAGACGATGGACAACGACGTCCGCAACACCGAATACTGCATCGGCTTCTCCACCGCCATCACCCGCGCCCACGACGCCATCCAGCGCCAGCGCACCACCGTCGGCTCCCATGAGCGCGTCGGCATCTTCCGCGTCTTCGGCCGCGACGCCGGCTACACCGCCCTCTACACCGCCTACGTCACCTCCATCCGCTGCGCCATCCCCGAATACAAGTTCGACATCGAAAAGATGACCGAACTCATCGCCAACGACAAGAAGAACAACCCGTCGCGCTACGCGCTCGTCGTTCTCTCCGAAGGCGCCGCCTGGGAAGGCTACGTCGTGCAGGAATACGGCGAACCCGACGATTACGGCCACCGCAAGAAGATGAACGTCGGCGAAGCCATCGCCGAAGAGTTCAAGAAGCGCGCCAAGCTCGAGTGCATCGTCAGCGACCTCACCTACGACCTCCGCGGCGGCTCGCCCGACTTCACCGATAAGCTCGTCGCGACGACCTTCGGCAACATGGCCTTCGACGCCATCCTCGAAGGCAAGTCCGGCCTCATGGCCGCCATCGCCGACGGCCGCTACTGCATGGCCGAGATCCCCGATCCGAAGCTCGGGCCCCGCAAGGTCGATGTTTCCACCATGTACAACACCGAGCGTTACCGGCCCAACTACACCGGCAAGGCCGGTATGCCCATCTTCCTCACCAATCCGTAAACCGAATTCGTGAGCAACTGGCTGCACAAACTGCTCGGGCGCAAACAGCCCACCCTGACGGCGGATCTGCAACAGCGGATCCGCCGCAGTTTTGAGGAGTCCGCCGGCGACGAGGAGCACTTCCCCTCCACCATCGACCCGCGCATTCTCCACGTCCGCGTCATCCTGGAAACCTTCGGCGACCTCGCCGGAAAGCGCGTGCTCGACGCCGGCTGCGGCAAAGGCCGCTTCGCCCGCGTGCTGCAATCGGAGCACCCGCAAGCGCGCATCCACGCCATGGACATCGCGCTCGCCATGCTCCGCCACGTCGCCCCGCCGCTGCATCCCGCCGCCGGCTCGCTCACCGCCCTGCCCTACCGCGACGCCGCTTTTGACGCCCTTTACGCGACCGAGTCTCTCGAGCACGCCGTCGACATCGACGCCGCCGTCGCCGAGCTCTGCCGTGTCGTCAAGCCCGGCGGCCGCATCGTCGTCATCGACAAGAACAAGGACCACTGGGGCCGTCTC
>CAYMTH010000067.1:8937-13521 GCA_964393235.1 uncultured Solibacteraceae bacterium
TCGAGACGCCCGAGTGGGAGCGCTGGTTCGGGCAGAAAGAGCTCGAAGGAATCCTGAAGCGGCACTGCCGGCAAGTCGAAAGCCGCCCCATCAGCTATTGGGAAGACGTCGATCCCGACGGCCTCTTCCTGGTCTGGATCGCGACGCGCTAGCGGCTGCGTCGTCGCCACCGGTGACGGCGGGGAGCCTGGGTACCATTGTCGAACGCGACGTACGCATCGGGGCCTGCCAACGCCCGGGCACCGCTGCCGCGTCCGGATCGCCGCGCGCTAGCGGCGGCATCGTCGTCATCGGGACGCCCGCACTCGATCCCGTGGTCACTTTCGCAGGCCCCCCCGTCGGTCGCGTGGTCACCCCTCGGCCGCGGCGTCGCCGCCGTCGGGCCACCCGCATGGAAGCCCGTCATCGCGCCCGATCGCCCATACCTCCACCGCGCCGTCACCCGTTAGCAGCAGTATCGATGCCATCGGTGAGGGCGAGCCCCCCCCGGGGCCGCATCATCAAACACGCCAGCCGCTGCCTCGTCCGGATCGCCGCGTCCGAGCGGATAGAATAATCGGTATCGTGCGATTGGCTATTCTGCTCGCCGCCGCCGTTGCCGCATCCGCGGCCGCCGGCGACGAACTCTTCGAATCCCGCGTCCGCCCCGTCCTCGTCGACCGCTGCGCCGGCTGCCACGGAACAGGCGCCGCCTCCGGCCTCCGCGTCGATTCGCGCGCCGCGCTGCTCGCCGGCGGTAAACGCGGCCCCGCCATCGCCCCCGGCGCCCCCGCATCGAGCCTGCTCGTCCAGGCCCTGCGGCGCACCCACGCGACACTCAAAATGCCGCCCGCCGCGCCGCTCGCCGAAGTCGAAATCGCCGCCATCGAGAACTGGATCCGCCAGGGCGCCCCGTGGCCCGAATCGAAGCCGCTTCCGGCGAATGCCGGCCGCCGCCTCTGGGCCACCGAACCGCTCCCCGCCCCGTCCGGCTCCATCGACTCCCACGTCCGCGCCGCACTCAAGACCAAGGGCATCCCGCCCAACCCGCGCGCCGGCCGCCGCGAACTGCTCCGCCGCCTCCACGCCGACTTGACCGGCCTGCCCCCGACGCCCGAAGAAGCCGCCGCCTTCCTCGCGGACAGTTCGCCGGACGCCGTCGCCCGCCTCGTCGATCGCCTGCTCGCCTCGCCCCAGTTCGCCGACCGCTGGGCCCGGCACTGGCTCGACGTCGCCCCCTTCGGCGAAGACGACTTCACCGGCACCCAGCCCCGCCCCTACCCGAACGCCTGGCGCTTCCGCGACTGGGTCATCGACCAGTTCAACCGTGACCTGCCCTACGACACCTTCGTCAAAGCCCAGATCGCCGCCGACCTCCTGCCCGGCGACAACAAATCGCTCCTCGGCGGGCTCGGCCTGTTCGGCCTCGGCCCCTGGTACTACGGCATCACCCAGCCCCCGCAGGCCCGCGCCGACGAACGCCACGACCGCGTCGACATGATCACGCGCGGCTTCCTCGGCCTCACCGCCGCCTGCGCCCGCTGTCACGACCACAAATACGACCCGATCAGCCAGAAGGATTACTACGCCCTCGCCGGCGTCTTCGCCTCGAGCGCCTACAAGGAGTATCCGCTCGCGCCCGCCGCCGAGGTCGCCGCCTACGATGCCGCCCAGAAGCGGATCAAGGCGCTCGAAAAGGAGATCGAGCAGTTCCTCGCCGCCCAGCGCGAGCAACTCGCGCTCATCTACGCCCGGCAGGCGGCCGACTTCCTGATGGAAGCGCCCGGCGTCGATCCCGACATCGCCAAGAAGTTGAAGGATTACCTCGCGAAGCCCGAGGAGGACTTCCCGTTTCTGAAGCCGTGGCACGCCGCCCGGACTGTTGAAAACGCCCGCGCCTTCCAACAGCTCCTGCTCGACGTCATCGAACAGAAACGCGCCATCGACGCCGAGAACCGCGACGCCGTCATCCGCGGCACCCACCCGAACGCGAAGCGCCGGAAGATCATTCTGCCCTTCAACTACGACTCGGAAGCCGACTTCAATCCCGGCTCCGAGGTCGCCACCAAATCGCTCGACCGCGAGCGCTACCTGCTCTGGCAGAAGTTCGTCGGCCGCAACGACGCCGTGTTCCGGCTCGAGGGCGCCAGTGTCGAGAAGAAGCTGACCGGCGAATGGAAGCGCCACCTCGACGGTCTGCGCGCCGAACCCGAGCGCGAGAAGAAGGCCGCGCCCGCCCCGTACGGCTACCACCACGGCATGGCCGAACACGAAGAGCCGATCGATCTGCAGCTCAACAAGCGCGGCAACCCGACCGATCTCGGCGAAGTGATCCCGCGGCGGTTTCTCGACTGCCTCGAGCCCGTCGCGCTGCGCGGCGGCAGCGGCCGGCTGCAGCTCGCCGAGGCGATCGTGGCGCAGCCGCTGCCCGCGCGCGTCATGGCCAACCGCATCTGGAGCTGGTTGTTCGGCGCGGGCGTCGTGCGAACACCGTCGAACTTCGGTTTGATGGGAGAGCGCCCGGGCAACCGCGCGCTGCTCGATTTCCTCGCCGCGCGATTGGGCGCCAACGGGTTCTCGATGAAGGGGCTCATCCGCGAGATCGTGCTGTCGGAGACCTACCAGGCGTCGAGCGCGTCGAGCGAGGCCGGGCAGCGGCTCGACCCCGATAACCGGCTTTTCTGGCGGGCGAACCGGAAGCGGCTCGACGCCGAGGCGATTCGCGATTCGATTCTGGCCGCGAGCGGCGAGCTCGATCTCGCGCGCGGCGGCGAGTCGGCCGAGCCTTCCGACACGAACCGCCGCCGCACGGTCTACGTCCGCGTCGGCCGCTACCAGCAGAACGAGACGCTCGCGCTCTTCGATTTCCCGAGCACCTCGATTCACGTCGAACAGCGCGGCGTCACGAACGTACCGCTGCAAAAGCTCTTTTTCCTCAATTCCGGCTTCCTCCGTCTGCGCGCCGAGGCGCTGGCAAAACGGGTCGAGACTGCGCCGGACCGGATCATGGCGGCGTACCGGATCCTGTTCCACCGCTCGCCCTCGGCCCGGGAGCGAGCAGCCGGCGAACGGTTCCTGGCCGGCGCCGGCTGGCCCGAATACGCGCAGGTCCTTTTGAGTTCCAACGAGTTCCTTTATGTGGATTAACCGACGGCAGTTTCTGGCGCAGATGGCTTCGGGCTTCGGCTCGGTGGCGCTGGCCGACCAGCTCGACCCGTTCGCGGCGAAGGCGCCGCATTTCGCCCCGAAGGCCAAGCACGTCATCTATCTCGTGATGAACGGCGGCATGTCGCAGGTCGACACGTTCGACCCGAAGCCCGCGCTAACGAAATATCACGGCACGGCGATGCCGGGCGAGCAGCCGAAGACCGAGCGGATCACCGGCTCGCTGATGCGGTCGCCGTTCGAGTTCCGGAAGCACGGGCAGAGCGGGATCGAAGTATCAGAGATTTTCCCGAACATCGCCCGGAACATCGACAAGTTCACGGTGATCCGGTCGATGCACACGGACGTCCCGAACCACGAGCCTTCGCTGTTCATGATGAACTGCGGGGCCATTCAGCCGGGGCGGCCGTCGCTGGGCTCCTGGCTCACATACGGGCTCGGGACCGAGAACCGCAATCTGCCGGGCTACGTCGTGCTTTGCCCGGGGACCCCGGTCGTCGGACCGCCGCTGTGGGAGTCCGCGTTTCTACCCGCGGTGTTTCAGGGCACGTTTATCAAAGCGACCGAGCGGGATCCGAAAAAGCTCGTGCAGTTTCTCGATCGCGGCGGCGCGACGACGGCGGCGCAGCGGCGCCAGCTGGACCTGTTGAAGGAGTTGAACGGCGAGCACCTGGCGGCGCGCGCCGGCGATTCGAACCTCGAGGCAGCGATTCAGTCGATGGAAACGGCCTTCCGGATGCAAACCGAGGTGCCGGAGGTGTTCGCCATCAGCAAGGAACCGGAAAAGGTTCGCGAGCGGTACGGCGATTCTGATTTCGGGCGCGGGTGTTTGATGGCGCTGCGATTGGTCGAGAAGGGTGTGCGGATGGTGCAGATCTACTACGGCAATTCGCAGCCGTGGGATTCACACGAAGACATTCAGGCGCACAAGGCGAATGCGCGGCGGGCGGATCCGGCCGTCGCGGCGCTCGTGGAAGACCTGGCGGCGCGCGGGCTGCTCGACGAAACGCTGGTTGTGTTCGGGACGGAGTTCGGCCGGACGCCGGCGGTCGAGAACTCGTCACTGGTGAAACTGCAGAACGGGCGGGATCACAACTCGGCCGGGTATTCGATTCTGCTCGCCGGCGGCGGCGTCAAGGCCGGCTACGTGCACGGCGCGACGGACGACTTCGGCTACCGGGCGGTGGAGAAGAAGGTCCACAACCACGATCTGAACGCGACGCTGCTGCACCTGCTCGGGCTCGACCACACGAAGCTGACGTATTTCTATTCGGGGCGGCACTTCCGGCTGACGGACGTGCACGGGGAGCTGGTGAAGGAGATTCTGGCGTAGCGAGGCTGGGGTGGGCGGAAAAGCGAAACGCCCCGGGGTTGCCGGGGCGTTCTGAGAATTAATTTGGGCGACTTCCTACTCTCCCACACACTCGCGCGTGCAGTACC
>CAYMTH010000068.1:0-13293 GCA_964393235.1 uncultured Solibacteraceae bacterium
TCTGGATCTTTCTGACGGAGGAGGACGAGCGTGCGCTCGTGGCCCGGCTGGCCGAGCGGCATCCGGTCCACCTGCTGCCGGGCCGCTTCTTCCAAGGCGAGGTCGACGCGATCCGTGCGGGCGAAGCGGTGCCGACGCGGCAGGCGAGGCAGAGCTCCATGTGCTCTATGTAGGTGTCGCTGATTTCAGCTTTGCCTTCGGCTACCTGGACCATCTGGTAGATGCGGCCGCGCGGGGAGTCCATTTCGACGCCGAGTTCGCGGTAGGTGGGGCAGGAGTTGAGGCAGAGGCCGCAGTGGACACACTTGTCGAGGTCCTGCTGGCGGGGGGCTTCGGATTCAAATGCGGCCATAAAGACGTCCTTTGTTGAGCAGATGGCGGGGATCGAACATCTGCTTGATGTTTTGCATGACAGGGAACCCGCTGTCGGGCGCGGGCCAGAGAGAGGCGGCGTCGCGGGTGTCCGGGCCGGCCTCGACGAGCAACTGCGGGCCGGCGGTGGGCCATGCGCCCTCGGGAGCGGCGGGCGCGCCGGCGAGGGAGTCGTGATAGAGGTACGAGATGCCGTTGCCGGCGCGGGCGATGGCGGGGCCGGTGTGGGCGGCGAGAACCGAGGTCATTTCCTGCAGCGGGGTGGCGGCGCGCACGATGCCGCCGGCGGGGTGCTGGGCGAGGAAGGTTTCGGGGAACGACTCGACGGCGCTCCAGAAGGCGCGTTCGGCGTCGCCGTCAAGGGCCTCGGCCTTGGCGAACTCGCGGGAGTAGCGGTCGATGAGGGCGGGGCTGCCACCGGTGCCGATGGCGAGGATCCAGCCGCTGCGGCCGATGCGGGCGCTGGCGACGGGGTTGAGCAGGTCGACGGCGGCGGGCTGGAGAACGCTTTGCAGGATGCGGTTGCGCTCGGCGAGGGCGTCGGCGGCGGAGGGGAAGGTCTGCAGGAAGGTGCGGGTGGCCTTGTCGATGGGGATGAGCTTGAAGTTGACGACGGTGATGGCGGCGAGGGTGCCCCAGCTGCCGATCATGAGTTTGGCAATATCGAGGCCGGCGACGTTTTTGACGACCATGCCGCCGGACTGGACGAGCTTGCCTTCGAGCGTGGCGAACTGCATGCCGATGACGAGGTCGCGGCCGGTGCCGAAGAGGCGGCGGCGGGGGCCGGCTTGATTGGCGGCGAGGACGCCGCCGATGGTGGCGGAGGAAGCGTAGGGCGGGTCGAGGGGGATCATCTGCCGGTTCTTCGCGAGGAGGGCGGAGAGTTCGGCGTAGGGCATGCCGGCTTCGACGGAGATGGTGAGATCGCGCGGCTCGTACTCGAGAACGCGATTGAGCCGGGCGGTGGAGAGGCGCACGTCGGCTGGTCCGGCGGGGCCCGCCCAGCGCGATTTGGTATGGTTGCCGCCGACTGCGATCCGCTGTCCCGCGGCGGCGGCCGAGGCTAGTTGGCCCGCCAGTTCCGCCGCGCTATCCGGTTGTTTCCAATCTTGCATGTGAAACAGACAGTATAATCTCCAACCATGGGTAAATTCATTTCGGGGCTGTTTTGTTTTGTGCTGGCGATGGGCGCGGCGGACCCGGGACCGCGGGCGGTGCTCGACGCGCAGGCCGCCGCGTGGAACCGCGGGGACCTGCGGACTTTCGTCGAAACGTACGAGGATTCGCCGGCGATCACGTTCCTCGGCAAGGCGCTATCGCGCGGGCGTGCGGAGGTTCTGGCGAGGTACGAGAAGAACTACAACACGCCGGAGAAGATGGGCAAGCTGCGGTTTGAAATCCTGGAGACGCGGGCGCTCGGGGGCGAGCACGCGCTGATTCTCGGCAAGTTTTTCCTGACGCGGACGGCGGCCGGAGGCGGGGACGCTTCGGGGCACTTCACCTTGATTTTGAAGAAAACGGCGAAGGGCTGGAAGATCATCCACGACCACACGTCGTAGCCGTTAGCGGCCGAAGATGAAGCGGAGGCGGCGCGGGTCGGCGCCGCCGTCGAGCACGCCGTCGCGGAGCAGGATGACGGTGGGGGCCGAGCCGTTGCTCCAGTCGCCGCTGGGCTGGACGATGTGGCCCTTTTCGCTAAGCGCGTCCATCACCGATTTCGGGATGCGGCGTTCGAGGCGGGTGCGGCCGGGCACGAATTCGTGAGTGGCGAACGAGCTGTAGAAGTGCTCGGTCTGGAAGCGCGGGGCTTCGACGGCTTCCTGCGGGCCCATGCCGAAGTCGATGATGTTGAGCAGCACCTGGAGCATGGCCTGGTCCTGGTTGTCGCCGCCGGGCGTGGACATGGCGAAGAAGGGCTTGCCGTCCTTGAGCACGATGGTGGGGCTGAGCGTCACGCGCGGGCGTTTGCCGGGGGCGAGTTCGTTGGCGTGTCCCTTGGTCATGACGAAGCTCTGCAGGCGCGAGGAGAGCGGAATGCCGGTGTCGCCGGCGATGACGCTGGGCAGCCAGGCGCCGCTGGGAGTGGCCGAGAAGACGTTGCCCTGGCTGTCGACGACGTTGACGCAGGTGGTGTCCTGGACGCTGTTGTGCTCGGTGGCGACGGCGGCGCGGAGGTTGGTTCCCATGGCGCCGGGGCGCGATTCCATGGAGGCTTTGTTGGGATCGATGAGCTTGCGGCGGAGGGCGGCGTAATCCTTGGAGAGCAGCGTTTCGGCGGGGATCTTGGAGAACTTCGGATCGCCGTAATGGGCGTCGCGGTCGGCGAAGGCGAGCTTGACGGCCTCGATGACGGTATGGAGGTAGGCGGGGGAGTTGTGGCCCATGGCCTTGAGGTCGTAGCCCTCGAGGAGCTGGAGGGCCTGGAGCATCACGGGACCCTGCGTCCAGAAGCCCGGCTTGACGACGGTGTAGCCGCGGTATTCGGTGGTTTGCGGCGTATCGATTTCGGCCTTGAAGCCGGCGAGGTCCTCATAGCGGATGAGGCCGCCGTTGGCCTCCGAGAAGGCGGCGATCTTCTTGGCGATGGGGCCGCGGTAGAAGTAGTCGCGCACGGCCTGGATCTTCTTGGCGCGGTTGCCGCGCTGCTTTTTTTCGGCGGCGGCGAGTTCGCGGAGGGACTTGGCGAGCGCGGGCTGTTTGAAGATGGTGCCGCGTTCGGGGACCTTGTCGCCGGGCAGGAAGTGGGCGCGGGAGGTGGGCCAGCCGGCGAGCAGGCGTTCGCCGTTGCGGATGAACATCGTGAACTCTTCGCCGATCGGGAACTTGTCGGCGTACTCGATGGCGGGGGCGGCGACCTCGGCAAAGGACTTGGTGCCGTACTGCTGCAGGGCGAGCATGAGGCCGTCGAAGACGCCGGGGAGGATGGCGGCGTGGATGCCTTCGCCGGGGATGGGCGGCATGCTCGCGGGGTTTTCCCACGGGTTGGGCTTGCGCTGGCGGTACCAATCGGCGGTGGCCAGTTTCGGCGCGGTGCCGACGCCGCTGACGACGACCACGGGCTTGCCGTTCATCTTGATGAGCAGCGGCATTTCCCCGCCGAGGCCGAAGCGCGCCTGTTCGGTGACGGCCGCGGCAAGCGTGGCCGCGACGCCGGCATCGACGGCGTTGCCGCCGGCGGCGAGAATGCGGAAGCCGGCTTCGACTTCGAAGTTATTGGCGGCGCCGACCATCTCGCGGGTGCCGCGGACCGGCGGAAACATTGTCTGTTGCCCGAAGGCGGCAACGGCCAGGAGGAGCAGGAAGGCTCGGCGCATAGTGCCTACTATCTTCGCAGGAGTTCGCGGTATTTGCGCAAGAGTTCGTAGAGGAGGATTCCGCCGGCGGTGGCGACGTTCAGGGAGTGCTTGGCGCCGAGCATGGGGATGCGCACGTGGACGTCGCAGCGCGCGGCGATCTCGGGGCGGATGCCGTCGACTTCATGGCCGAAGATGACGCAGACGGGGAAGCGGGGGCGCCAGTCGAACAGGTCGACCGAGCGGACGCTGGTTTCGACGGCGGCGAGTTCGACGCCCTGCGCGTGCAGTTGATCGAGCAACGGCTCGACGTCCCAGTGGTGTTCCCAGGGGACTTTGTCCTCGGCGCCGAGGGCGGTCTTGGCGATGTCTTTTTGCGGCGGGCGTCCGGTGATGCCGCCGAGGTAGAGGCGTTCGAGCGCGCAGCCGTCGGCGGTGCGAAAGAACGAACCGACGTTGTAGCCGCTGCGGACATTGTCGAGCAGGACGCGCACGGGCAGCGGGCGGATGCCATCGTAGGGCGAGGAAAGGACGGTGGCGGTGAAGGGGAGGCGTTCGTCAGACACGGGAAAAAGCGAAGGGGCTCCGGCCATGGACGGAGCCCCCCGGGGAAATGTATTTCTGAGTGTATCAGCCGCCGGCTTTCTTATCGCTGGCGACGCCGGGGCGGAGCTTGTTCATCGAACGCACCATCATGAAAATGACGAAGGCGAGGATGACGAACTCGACGACGTTCTGGATGAACATGCCGTAGGCGAGCACGGGGGCCTTGGCCTTGACGGCGGCCTCCAGATTCTCGTACGTCTTGCCGTCGAGCGGGACGTACATGCCTTTGAAATCGACGCCGCCGAGGATCAGGCCGATTGGCGGCATGATGACGTCGTTGGCGAGCGAGTTGACGATTTTTCCGAACGCGCCGCCGATGATCACACCGACCGCGAGGTCCATGACATTGCCGGAAACGGCAAATTGCTTAAACTCTTCCATCATTCCCATAGGAACTCTCTCCAGTTTTGAGTCGCAGCTTAGCCGGGCGCTGCGCGAAAAACGGAAAACCGCGTGACTTCCCGGAACCCCATTTGTTCGTATAGGCGTCGCCCAACGGTGCTTGATTGTAACACGCAGGAATCGAGCGGAAATCGCTTGCCCATTACGGCGTGCGCCGCGCGCATCACCGCCTCGGCGTACCCCCGGCGGCGATGGCCGGCGACGGTGCCGACGGAGTAGAAGCCGCAGCAACCATCAGATACGTTGACCATGGCAATTGTTACAGGCTTTTCACCGGCATAGCCGATAAACGCGGCGTATTCGGGGCTCCAGTCCTCGGCCGTGGCATACATGTGCATGGTCATCTGGAAGGGCAGTTCGAAGATGGTGGAGACGAGGTGGGCGAAGGCGATGCGGCCGGCGGCATCGGTAACCTCGCGGACGTCGAGCTCCGGCGGGTCAAAGCGGGGCGGCGAAAAGGTCTCGGTGAACAGGCCGGGGGCGGTGAGGACCGGTTCGAGGCCGTAGGTGTAGCAGGTCTCTCGCATCTGGCGCAGGGACGCCTCATTGAGCAGTTCGTGGCAGATCCAATACGACCAGCCGACGCCGAGCGCGCGGAAGTAGATGGAGGCGAGCGCGACGCGGCTCGACAGGTCGCCCTCGGGGCCGGGTACGGGCGCCGAGAGCAGCGCCGAGTTGAAGACCGGGTAGTTCCAGCCGCAGTGGATGGCTGTGACGCCGGGCATCTGGCGGACCTCGCCGCCGGGGCGTGAGCCTGCATAGAACGCCATGGCGTGCCGCAGGTTGCGTTCCACGAGTGCGTAGGGTTTGCGGGCGGTCACCATGCGCGGCCAATTACAACAGAGAAACCGGATCTACGTCAATGACGAGCGCGGTGGCGCCCCACTTTTTCTCGGCGGCGTATTTGCGCAGGTGGTGCAGGGTTTCGTTGAGCATTTTGCGGTCGGAGGACTTGAGCAGCAGCTGGTAGCGGAACTCGTTTTTCAAACGGGGCACGGGCGCCGGGGCGGGGCCCATGATGCGCATCTCCTTCGGTTCGGGTTTGAGCATGCGCTCGAGTTCGGAGGCCTTGCGCAGGGCCTCCTCCTGCACTTCGTCGCGGACCAGGATGTTGGCGAGGGCGCTGAATGGCGGGTAGCGCATGGAGCGGCGGAAGAGCAGCTCCTTTTCGTAGAACTGCGTGTAGTCCTGCTGTGAGGCGAGGCGCACGGCGTAGTGTTCGGGGTTGGATGTTTGGAGGATGACGCGGCCCGGGATGGCGCCGCGACCGGCGCGCCCGCTGGCCTGAGTCAACAACTGGAAGGTGCGCTCGGCGGCGCGAAAATCGGGCATGCCGAGGCCGATATCGGCCGAGACGATGCCGACCAGCGTGACGTTGGGGATGTCGTGCCCCTTGGCGATCATCTGGGTTCCGACCAGGATGTCGAAGTTCCCTTCGCGGAAGCCGAGGAGAATGGTTTCGAAGTGGCGCTTGGTGGTGACAGTGTCGCGGTCCATGCGCGCGATGCGGGCGCGCGGGAGCGCCTTGTGCAACTCGTCCTCGACCTTTTCGGCGCCGGTGCCGACGTAGTGCAGGTACTCGCTTTCGCACTTCTTACAGCGGTCGGGGACGCGTTCGGCGTAGTTGCAGTAGTGGCACAGCAGGCGCTTGTCGCGGCGGTGGTAGGTAAGGGTGACGGCGCAGTTGGGGCACTGCACGCGCTCGCCGCAGGCGCGGCAGCTGACGAAGCTCGAAAAGCCGCGGCGGTTGAGCAGGAGCATCGTCTGCTCGCCGGCCGCGAGCCGCTCGTCGAGCGCTTCGAGGAGCCGGCGCGAAAACGTGGCGTTCTGCCGCGTGGCCAGAAACTCTTCGCGCATGTCGACGATCTCGACGACGGGCATGGGTCGGCTCTGCACACGTTCGGGCAGTTCGAGCAGCGTGTACTTGCCGCGTTCGACGTTGTAGCGGGTTTCCAGCGACGGCGTGGCCGAGCCGACGATGACGCAGGCGCCGAGTTCGCGCGCCCGCATGACGGCGACGTCGCGGCCGTTGTAGCGCGGGGCCTCCTGCTGCTTGTAGCTCTGGTCGTGTTCCTCGTCGACGATGATGAGGCCGAGGTCGCGAATGGGGGCGAAGACGCCGGAGCGCGTGCCGACGACGACGCGCGCCTCTCCGGCGCGGATGCGGCGCCACTGTTCGGTGCGTTCGTTGTCGCTGAAGGCCGAGTGCAGAATGGCCACGCGGTCGCCGAAGCGGTTCAGAAACTGCCCGGCGACGGCGGGCGTGAGGGCGATCTCCGGAACCAGCAGTAGGGCGGCGCGGTCGAGCTTCAGGGCGTGTTCGATCGAGTTCAGGTAGACCTCGGTCTTGCCGCTGCCGGTGACGCCCTGCAGCAGAAACGCCCCGAAGGCGCGGGTGTCCAACTGGTCGCGGATCTTGTCGAAGGCGGCCTGCTGCCAGGTATTGAGCGCGTGGGGCGGGCGCTCATCGGCGAGCAGGACGGGCGGCGCGATACGCAGTGCGACGAGGCCGCGGCGGGCCAGCGCGCGGGCGCCGCGGGAGGCGTCCGGAACCAGTTCCTCCAACTGCGCCAGGCCGTGCTCGCCGGGGTGGAGTTCGAGATAGGCGAGCAGTTCGCGTTCGACCTTGGGGAGTTTCAGCCCCTCGCCCCGGCGTGTGAACCGCACCCGCAACATCTCGGCCGGGGCGCGCATCGGGTCCTTGGCGCTGATGTCCTCTTCGACGGCGACGAGCCCCTTCTGCTCGAGCGATTTCAGCAGCCGCGCGGCGTCCTCGAGCTTCGTTTTCAAATACGAGGCCGACAGCGGCCGGGTCTCGAGCATCCGCAGCAGCCGGGCTTGCGGCGTCTGGTCGGCGTCGCCGAAGAGCGACTGCCGCACGAGGTCGCGGCCGCTGTCGGTGAGCGCGTAGATTTTCGAGCGGCTGGTCTCGGCCGACGTCGGCGCCATGCTGCGCAGCACCTCGCCGAGCGGGGCGCAGTAGTAGGCCGCTACCCAGCGTGCCAGCCGCAGCAGCGCGGCGTCGAAGATCGGCTCCTCGTCGATCAGCTTTTCGACCGGGCGGGCGCGCACGCCGGGCGCGTCGCGGTGCAGCGCGAGTACGACGCCGGTGAGTTTCCGCGTGCCGAACGGGACGATGACGCGCGCCCCCGCCTTCACGCGGTGGTGCAGGGAGGAGGGCAGGGAATAGGTGAACGGTTGATCGAGCGGGACCGGGAGGCTGACGTCGCAGAACACGCGCTAACCCAGCGAATCGATGGCCCGGAAGCTCTCGCGCAGCGCCGGGTAAAGGCTCTGGAAGACGCCGTGCGCCTTCTTATAGAACGCCGCGCCGTCACCCGGCCGCACGGTTTCCACCTCGCGCACCGTGGCCCGGCACGCTTCGCCGACCGACGAGAAGACGCCGGTGCCCGTCATCGCCAACAGCGCCGCGCCGTAGGCCGAGCCCTCCTGTGTTTCGAGGATCGCCACCGGCTTGCCGAAGACGTCGGCGAACAGCTGCTTCCACAGCGGGCTGCGCGCGCCGCCGCCGGACAGCCGCACGGTTTCGACCCCGCACCCGAGGCTTTCAATGATGTCGAGGCAGTCTTTCTGGCTGTAGCAGACGCCCTCGAGCACGGCGCGCGCCATATCGGCGCGGGTGTGCGCGGCGGTAAGCCCGACCCACGCCGCGCGGCAGGTGGAATCGAGATGCGGCGTCCGCTCGCCCATCAGGTACGGGAGCCAGAACAGGCCCCGCGCGCCGCGCTCGCAGCCGGCCGCGGCGGCGGTGATATCGTCGTAGGACGCGCCCGCGCCGAGTTGATTGCGGAACCACTGCAGGCTGAGGCCCGCGCCCTGCGTGACGCCCATCACGTGCCACTTGCCGCGCACGGCGTGGCAGAAGGTGTGGACGCGCCCGGCGGGGTCGTAGGCCACCGCGTCCATGTGCGCGAAGACGACGCCGGAGGTGCCGATGGTGTCCGAGACGAGCCCGGGTTCGACGATGCCGTTGCCGACCGCGCTCGCCGCCTGGTCGCCGCCGCCGCCGATCACCGGCGTGCCGGCCTTCAGGCCCGTCGCCGCGGCCGCCGCCGCCGAGGTGACACCCGTCACCTCTTCCGATTCGTACACCTGCGGCAGGATGTCGCGGTCGATGCCCAGCGCGTCGGCGAGATCATAGGACCAGCGCCGGTTGACGACGTCGAACAGCGCCGTGCCGGAGGCGTCGGAGACCTCGCTGGCGAACTCGCCGGTGAGCTGGTAGCGGATGTAGTCCTTGGGCAGCAGCAGGCGCCGGACGCGTTCGTAGGCCGCCGGTTCGTTGTCGCGGACCCACAGCAGTTTGGGCAGCGTGAAGCCGGTGAGCACGGGGTTGGCGATGCACTCGAGCACGCGTTCCCGGCTGACTGAGGCATTGATCGCGTCCACCTGCGCCTGGCTGCGCTGGTCGCACCAGATGAGCGACGGGCGGATGACGGCGCCCTCGGCGTCGAGGATCACGAGCCCATGCATCTGCCCGGAGAGCGAGACGCCGCGGACCGCATCGCCCGCGATGCCGGCATCGGCCAGCACGCCCCGAATGGCTTCCTGGCACGCCTCCCACCAGTTCTCCGGCCGCTGTTCCGCCCACAGCGGCCGCTCCATCTTCATGTCTTCGTGCGCGGCCGTGCGCGCGGCGCGGATCCGCCCGGTCTCATCCACCAGCAGCGCCCGCGACCCGCCCGTCCCGATGTCGATTCCGAGCCACATGGTTACCGCCCGAGATCCATCGCCTGGAACGGCAGGTAGGCCGCGCCGATCAGGCCCGCCTGGTTGCCCAGCGTCGCCGGTTCGATGCGCGTCTTCGAGTTGCGGTAGGTGAACGACCGCAACTTCACCTGCGCTTCGAGCTCCGGCCAGAACAGGTTCCACGCCGGCAGCATGCCGCCGCTCAGCAGGTACAGCGGGAAGTTGAAGGTGTTGATCAGGTTCGCCAGCCCGATGCCGAGCGCGCGCCCCATCTGGCCGAAGATCGCCTTCGCCTTCTCGTTGCCGTCCATGGCGAGCTCATAGACTTCCTTGCTCGTCAGCGGCTGGGCGCTCAGGCTCATCAACACCGCCGCGGCTTCGACCGCCGTCGCCGAGGCGAGCTTTTCCAGGCAGCCGAGGTTGCCGCACCCGCACGGCGGACCGAACGGGTCGATGGTCAGGTGGCCCAGTTCGGCCGCCATCCCGTCCATGCCGTGCAGGACGCGCCCGCCCATGATGATGCCCCCGCCGACGCCCGTGCCGAGCGTGAGCAGCACCAGATCGTTAACCTCCCGCCCGGCGCCCATCCACTTTTCGCCCAGCGCCGCCGCGTTGGCGTCGTTCTCGAGAATGATCGGCGTCCCCAGCTTCTGTTCGATCGCGTCGCGCACCGGGTAGTTCTCCAGGTACGGCAGGTTGTTCGAGTTCGTGATGAAGCCCTGCTTGAGCAAAATGAACCCGGGCACGCCGATGCCAACGCCGGCCAGCCGCAGCGACGACAGGTTCCGCTTCAACTGGTTCACGCTGTCGACGATGTCGCCGATAACGGCGTCGCGGCCCCCCTCGAAGTTCGTGTCGACCGAGATCTTCTCCAGAATGCGGCCCTCGCGGTCCACGGCGGCGGCGCGCAGGTTCGTGCCGCCCAAATCAACGCCAATTGAGTATTCGTTCATGGTGGGAACCTACCAGTATCCCACTAACGGGTAATGCCCATCGTCATCAGGAGGA
Organism: uncultured Solibacteraceae bacterium; assembly: GCA_964393235.1. Classification (GTDB taxonomy): domain Bacteria; phylum Acidobacteriota; class Terriglobia; order Bryobacterales; family Bryobacteraceae. The sequence goes on from CAYMTH010000068.1 coordinate 10,392, forward strand.
ACGCATACTGCTCCGCCGTTTCCTCCAGCGCGGCGTACCGGCCGGACTTTCCGAAGTGTCCCGCGCCCATGTTGATTTTCATGGCCAGCAGGTTCGAATCGGTCTTCAACGTGCGCAGGCGCGCCACCCATTTGGCCGGTTCCCAGTAGGGCACGCGCGGGTCGTTGAGCCCGCCGGTGGCGAGGATGTTCGGGTACGCGCCGGGCCGCAGGTTCTCATACGGCGAATAGGTCTTCATGTAGTCGTAGAACGGCTTCTCGCCGGGGTTGCCCCACTCTTCGTACTCGCCGACGGTGAGCGGCAGCGTGGGGTCCGACATCGAGTTCAGCACGTCGACAAACGGCACCAGGGCGAGGACGGTATGGAACAGGTCGGGCCGCAGGTTGACCACCGCGCCCATCAGCAGACCGCCCGCGCTGCCGCCCATGATGGCGAGGCGCGCCGGGCTCGTATAGCCCCCGGCGACGAGGTGCCCGGCGGCGGCGACGAAGTCGGTGAACGTGTTCTTCTTCGCCAGCAGTTTGCCGGTCTCATACCAGTGCCGGCCCATCTCCGAACCCCCGCGGATATTGGCGATGGCGAAGGCGAAGCCGCGGTCGAGCAGGCTGAGGCGGGTGACGCTGAACGTCGCCTCCGTGTTGGCGCCGTAGCTGCCGTAGGCGTAGAGCAGCAGCGGCGCCCGCCCGTCTTTGACGAAACCCTTCTTATAGACGATCGCCACCGGGACGCGCGCGCCATCGGGCGCGGTCGCGAACGTGCGCTCGCTCGTGTAGAGCGAGGGATCGTAGCCGCTCGGGATCTCCTGCCGCTTCTTCAGTTCACGTTCGCGCGAGGCCAGCGTATAGTCGAACACCGAGGACGGAGTGACCAGCGACTGATAGACGAACCGGATGGTCGCGGCGGTGTAGTTGGGATTCCCGGCGAGGCTGACGGCGTAGACCGGTTCCGGCATCTCGACGATGTGATCGTCGCTGCCGTCCCAGCGCATCGCGCGCAGGCGGCGCAGTCCGTCGGCGCGCTCGGTCAGCGTCATCCAGTCGCGATAGGTCTCGATCGATTCCAGCAGCACGCCGGCCCGGTGCGGGATGCGCACGGCCCAGTTCGCCGGGTCGCGTTCGCCGACTCGCGCCGCCGCGAGTTCGAAGTTGGTGGCGTTGTGGTTGTGCAGGATCAGGAACTCGCCGTCGTGGTGCCAGACACCGTAGAGCACGCCCTGCCGCCGCGGCGTTACCAGATCGAACTCCCCGCCCGGCGCACCGGCGTCCAGATACCAGCACTCCGACGTCATCTTGCTGTCGGAAGAAACGAGAATGTACTTGTCGTCCTTGGTCTTCGAGACCTCGACATAGAACCGTTCGTCCGGCTCCTCGAAGACGATGGCGTCGTCCGCCGCCGGCGTCCCCAGCACATGCCGGTGCACGCGCCACGGCCGCTTCGCCTCGTCGAGCGTGATGTAGAAGAGCGTCCGGTTGTCGTTGCCCCACTCGAGCCCGTAATAGACGTTCTCAATCCGGTCGGCGAGTAACTCGCCCGTGCGCAGGTCCCTGCAGTAAGTAACATAGACCTCGTCGCCGTCCGTATCGGTCGAGTAAGCCAGCAACTCGTGCGACGGGCTTACTTCGAAGTTGCCGAGCCGGAAGTAATCGTGTCCGGCGGCCAGTTGGTTGCAGTCGAGCAGAATCTCCTCGGCCGCCTCGAGCGACCCGTGCTTGCGGCAATAGAGCGGATAGTTCTGCCCCTTTTCGATGCGCGTGTAGTAGTAGAAATCGTCGCGCCGCTCGGGCACGGAAAGGTCAGTCTCCTGGATCCTCCCGACCATCTCCTCGTAGAGCGTCTGCTGCAACCCGCGCACGGGCGCCATCACGGCTTCGAAGTAGCGGTTTTCCGCCTCGAGATAGGCGATCGTCTCCGGGTTGGCGCGTTCGCGCAGCCAGAAATAGGGATCCTCACGCGTCTCGCCGTGCTGGGTAATCGAGTAGGGTTTACGGGTGGCCGCCGGGGCCGGGGGAAGGGAATGGTCCAAGCCTTGCATAGGGAACGACAGTGTTCAGGATAGCGCGCCCGTTAGCACTCGCCCGCCGCTGCTGCCAAAGTTTTTACGGAACTTGCAAGCGTTTTTCACGTCCGTATAATCAGAAATCTAACGCCAGCCACGATCGCTGCCGATAATTACGTAAGAGCGAGGTGCCGTATGGAGATCATCGGAAATCGCAAATTTGTAGAGATCGCGGGAGACCGGACGCACGAACTGCCCCCGCTGCTGGTAGGAGACGCCGTACCGCACGGGCGCCGTCTGGAAAAGGTCATGTCGATGGCCGCGGACCTGGTGGAATCGGAATCGATGATTCCCCTCACGGTCACCGCCGTGCAGGATGAGATCGATCTCGAGCGACGGCGTTACGATCTCGCCCTGCAGCTCTCGGAACAGTACATCGGCCTCAACACGCACTGGAAATGGGGCGACGCGGTGCTGGAATGGATCCGGCAGTGCGAGACGACGTTCGAACTGCGCACCGAGCTTCGCACTCTGCTGCGACCCGACGTCTGGCCGCACGCCGGCCGCACGAGCTTCGTCACGCTGCTCCAGGACAAGCACATCGACACCGGCGGCGTCGACCTGCACAAGGCGATCGGCCTGCGCCTGGCCTTCCGCCAGTTGCCCCCGCTTGGCTGCTGCACCGATCAGTTCCTGCTCTATCTCAACCAGTCGGTCGCGAACAGCGCCTTCGAAACCTGGTCCCGCATGTCGCCCGACCCGGTCTCCGCGCTGCCGCCGGAACGGTTTGAGGTGCAGGTGGTCCGGATGTAGCGGCTACTCGCCGTCGCGGTTCGATTCGAGGAACGTCCGCAGCCGGTGCGACCGGCTCGGGTGCCGCAGCTTCCGCAGCGCCTTGGCCTCGAT
>CAYMTH010000068.1:13303-13512 GCA_964393235.1 uncultured Solibacteraceae bacterium
CGTCACGGCGAAATGCTGGCCGACCTCTTCGAGCGCGTGCTCGCTGCCGTCCTGCAGCCCGAACCGCATCTTGATGATCTTCTCTTCGCGCGGCGTCAGGCTCTTCAGCACCTCGGCCGTCTGCTCGCGCAGGTTCAGATTGATCACCGCTTCGGAAGGCGACGCCACGCGCGTGTCGATGATGAAATCGCCGAGATGCGACTCGTCCT
>CAYMTH010000069.1:0-2219 GCA_964393235.1 uncultured Solibacteraceae bacterium
GGTTTTCGACGACGCCGTAAACCCTTATTTCGCAAGGCAGTTGGTGAACGAACGGCTGCAGGAGGTGCGCGGCCGCATCCCGGCGGGCCTGGAGCCGGGGCTGGGCCCGAACGCGACGCCGTTCGGCGAGGTGTACCAGTTCACGATCGAGGGCCAGAGCGTACCGCTCGACGAGCGGAAGGCGTTCCTGGACTGGGTGATCCGGCCGCTGCTGCGCACGGTGCCCGGGATCGTCGAGGTCGAAACCTGGGGCGGGCTGACGCGGCAGGTCGAGATCGAAGTGAAGCCGGAGGCGCTCGAGCGCTACGGATTGACGATGGCCGACGTCGAGAAGGCGGTGGAAGGCAGCAACGAGAACTTCGGCGGCGGCTTCTTCGAATTCGCCGGCGAACAGTACACGGTGGTGGGCAAGGGCCGGGTGAACCGGTACCAGGAGTTGGAGAACGTCGTGGTGGCGGCGCGGGCGGGCACGCCGGTGCTGGTGCGGGACGTGGCGCAGGTGAAACTGGGCGCGGTGCAGCGGCAGGGGGCGACGCTGCGGGACGGCAAGGGCGAATCGGTCTCGGCGATGGCGATCATGCTGAAGGGCGAGAACTCGCGCGAGGTGATCGACCGGGTGAAGAAGCGCCTGGAATCGGTCAAGATGCCCGAGGGCGCGAAGATCGTCCCCTTCTATGACCAGAGCGAGGTGATCAACCGGACGATCGCGACGGTGCGGCGGAACCTGTCAGAGGCCGGCCTGCTGGTGATCGCGGTGCTGCTGCTGTTCCTCGGTAACGTGCGGGCGGCGCTGCTGGTGGCGGCGGTGATTCCACTGTCGCTGCTGGCCGGGTTCATCGGCATGAAGTGGTTCGGGGTGACGGCGAACCTGATGTCGCTGGGCGCGGTGGACTTCGGGATGATCGTCGACGGCGCGGTGGTGATGATGGAAAACGCCGTGGCGCGGCTGGGGGTGCGGCAGGAGGACGAGGACGTCGACAGCGTTCTGCGTTCGGCGGCGCACGAGGTGGCGCGGCCGATCGTGTTCGCGGTGGGCATCATCATCGCGGTCTATATGCCGATCTTCTTCCTGGAAGGGCTGGAGGGCCGGATGTTCCGCCCGATGGCGGTGACGGTGGTTTCGGCGCTGGCGGGTTCGCTGGTGCTGGCGCTGTTCGCGATGCCGGTGCTGGCGTCGATCGCGCTGCGGAAGGGCGTGAAGCCGCACACGGACGAAGGCTGGTTCGAGAAGTTCCGCGAGGGCTACCGGCGGCTGCTGGCGCTGGCGCTGGGGAACCGGAAGAAGACGGTGTTCGCGGGCCTGGTGATCGCGACGGTGGCGCTGGGATCGATGGTGTTCCTGGGCACGGAGTTCATGCCGCGGCTGGAGGAGGGCTCGATTCTGGTGCAGACGAAGAAGCTGCCCGGGGTTTCGCTGACCGATTCGGCGAAGCTGAGCGTGGAGGTGGAGAAGGCTCTGCTGACGCTGCCGGAGGTGCGGGGGATCGTCTCGAAGCTGGGGCGGCCGGACCTGGCGACGGACCAGATGGGGATCTTCGAGGGCGACGTCTACGTGCTGCTGCAGCCGCAGGAGCAGTGGCGGATGAAGACGAAAGAAGAGCTGATCGTGAAGATGCGCGAGGCGCTGGAGGCGGTGCCCGGAGTGGCCTACAACTTCACGCAGCCGATGGCGATGCGGCTGGACGAGACGATCAGCGGCATCAAGGCCGACGTGGCGGTGAAGATCTTCGGCGAGGACCCGGCGGTGCTGGACGCGCTGGCGCTGAAGGCGTTCCGCGTGCTGGAACGGGTGCCGGGGGCGACCGACGCGCAGATGGAAATTACGAGCGGCGTGGCCGAACTGCACATCGAGCCGAACCGGGCGGCGCTGGCGCGCTACGGGCTGCACATCGACGACGTGCGGGCGATGGTAGAAGCGGCGGTGGGCGGACGGCCGGTGAGCGAATGGATTGACGGGCAGCGGCGGTTCGGCATCGTGACGCGGCTGCCGGAGGCGTACCGGTTGCGGCCGGAATCGCTGGAACAGGTCCGGCTGCAGGCGCCGGGCGGGGAGCGATTGCTGCTGGGGCAGCTGGCCGGCGTGCACGTGGCGCGCGGACCGGAGGTGGTGAGCCGGGAGAACGGGATGCGCCGCATCGTGGTGCAATGCAACGTGCAGGGGCGGGACCTGGGCGGCTTCGCCGACGAGGCGCGGCGGCGCGTGGCGGCGGAGGTGGAAC
>CAYMTH010000069.1:2229-13379 GCA_964393235.1 uncultured Solibacteraceae bacterium
CTGCCGCCGGGGTACTTGATCGACTGGGGCGGGCAGTTTGAGAATCAGGAGCGCGCGATGGGGCGGCTGACGCTGGTGCTGCCGCTGTCGGTGGCGGCGATCTTCGCGCTGCTGTACTTCACGTTCCACTCGGTGCGGCAGGCGATGCTGATCCTGTGCAACGTGCCGTTCGCGCTGGTGGGCGGCGTGGCGGCGCTGTGGGTGCGGGGGATGAACCTGAACCTGAGCGCGTCGATCGGGTTCATCGCGCTTTTCGGCGTCGCGGTGCTGAACGGAATCGTGATGGTGAGCCAGATCAACCGGCTGCGCGCGGGCGGGATGGACGACGCCGAAGCGGTGCCGGAGGGCGCGGCGATGCGGCTGCGGCCGGTGCTGATGACGGCGCTGGTGGCCAGCCTCGGGTTCCTGCCGATGGCGCTATCCACATCGGCAGGTTCGGAAGTGCAACGGCCGCTGGCGAGCGTCGTGATCGGCGGACTGACTTCGTCGACGATGCTGACGCTGTTCCTGCTGCCGGCGATGTATTCGTGGTTTACGCCGAAGCAGCGCGGGTAGCCGCGCTACTTGATCTTGGCGAACTTCTTGAACTCTTCGGCGATCTTGGCTTCGTTGGCGTCGCCGGGGTGGATGATCAGCCGGTAACGGAAACGCACCGAGCCGCCCTTGGACAGCTTCATTTCGCCGTTCTTCGTCTTGTCGCGTTCGAAGTCGCGGACACCGAAGATGTTGGCGGCATAGAGGCCGTAGCCGCGGGAGTGCCAGTAGGTGGGGTGGCGCGGGTTGGTGGGGTGGTCGAGGATCGCGAGGCCGAGCTTTTCGCCTTCGACGTCACCGTAGTAATCGAGCCACGGCGACCGCGTGCCCCACACCGCTTTTTCGCCTTCACGCCCGTCGGAGGCGCGCATCTTGCCGGTGTGCTTTTCTTCGAGCGACGTCGTCAGGCGGATGGCGAACGTCCCCTCCTTCGTATCGCCGAAGGTCACGTCCTCGAGCGCCGTCAGGTTGATATCGAAATCGATCCAGCGCTGCGTGGGGTGCGAGTAGAACGTCATGGTGCGCTGCTCGGCGAGCAGCCCCTTGCCGGTGGGATCCTGCCACTCGAAGTTCGCCCCGATGACCCCCTTCTTCTTGCCGCTTTCGACGGCCGTGATGCGGCGGGTGACGACGACGCCGCGGCCGCCCTTGCCGGCGCCCTTCTGGTTCTTTTCGTTCGCCCAGAAGTCGACCTCGTTGAGGAGCCCGTGCGTGAACCACAGGCCGCGGTGGTGCGGGTGGTCCTTCGCCTCGCCGGCGACGGCTTCCATGGGGTAAGACCGGGTGACGATCTTGCCCGAGGCCGACCGCAGCGGGTGGAGATAGGGCTTGGGCGCCTCGGCGCCGACGAAAAATTCGGTGAACGGCTTGCCGTCGATCGAGACGGAAATCCGGTCGGGAGACTGTTTGATCTGCACCTGCGCCATGCAGGCCAGGGACGCGGCGAAGAAAAGAACGCGGAGTTGCATCACTCACATTCGATCACAACCGCGCCCCCGGTGGGTAACGGGACGGCGCCTAGGCGCGGACGAATTTGCGGCCGTCGAACATCGCGCGGTTGGCCATGTGCGGACCGGCGACGGCGGCGGCGGCGACCTCGACCGGGCAGTTCGGCTCCAGGCGCGACTTCATGCAGTCGAAGAAGTTCTGGATATGCGCTTCGACGGGCACCGGCGCGGCCTTTTCCATGGTGGGAGCGTTGGTCCGCTTCCACGGCTCGCCGAGGACGCGGTAGCCGGCGTCGTCGAGGATCATGGTCGCTTTGTCGCCCTGCAGGAAGATGGTCCAGCCGTTCTCGTAGCTGTTGCAGTAGTCGAGGGTCCAGGTGGCCATCATCTCGGGATATTCGAAGATGGCGCTGAAGACGTCGGGGTGTTCGGAGCCCTTCATCTTGGCGACGTAGCCGGAGGCCTGCGCGGCGGTGGGAGGACCGTTGCGGGTGAACCACTGGACGACGTCCATGAGGTGGGTGCCCTGGTCGGTCATGTTGCCGCCGGCGTAATCGAAGAAGTACCGCCAGCGGCGGAAGCGCATCGGCTCGAGGTCGCGCTGAGGCGCGGCGCCGAGGAAGCGGTTCCAGTCGAGCTGGCCGGGGAGCGGCGAATTGTCGAGCGCGTTGGCGATGTTCCAGTTCCACTGCGCCTTGACGAGGGCGACGCGGCCGAGCATGCCTTGGTCGACCAGCCGCTTGGCCTCGATGAGCGCGGGGGCGGAGCGGCGCTGCATGCCGATCTGGACCACCTGGCGGGTGGCGCGGACGGCCTTGATCATCCGCTCGCTCTGTTCGAGCGAGTGGCTGAGCGGCTTTTCGAGATAGACGTCTTTCTTCGCGTCGAGCGCGGCCATGAGCATGGGCGCGTGCTGGTGATCGGGCGAGGCGATCATGACGCAATCGGCCTTCACGGCCTGGAGGAGTTCCCGGTAGTCGAGGTACTTTTTCGCCTCGGGCTCGAGCTCGGCGGCCTTCTGGAGGTTCGGCTCATAGACGTCGCAAACGGCGAGGCAAACGGCGCCGAGCTGCTTGAACTTGCCCATGAGATAGCGCCCGCGGCCTCCGGTGGCGATGGCGGCGTAGGTGATCTTATCGTTGGCGCCAAAGGCGCTCTGGGGGATGAAGAGCGGCGCCGCGCCGAGGGCCCCAACAAAATTGCGGCGATTAGTGGACATTCGCGGAAACTCCTTTCCGCCCGCTACTCTATCAAAACGATTCGCGGATCTCAGCCGTCAGGATGCGCGAGGGATAGAAGCCCTGGCGGACCAGGCGCTCCTGGGTGACGCGGAAGCCGCAATCGGTGAGGATGGCAGGAGCGGAGTGGTCCATCTGGCGGCCCCAGAAGGCGGGGACGATGGAGGCGGCGACGTGATAGGCGCGGTTGAAGAATTCCGCCTGCTCGCCGATGAAGATCGCCGTGAGGCGGCCGCGCGGCTTCAGGACGCGGCGCATCTCCTCCATGGTCAGGTAGATGTCCTCGGTGCCGAGGAGCTCGAAGAGATAGCAGCAGAAGATGGCGTCGAAGGACTGGTCGCGGTAGGGCAGCGCGCGGGCGTCGACGGCCTGGCAGTGCAGCGAGGCGCGGGGGAACTCTTTGCGGGCGTGAGCCTGGGTGCGGGCGGCCATGTTGGGCGAGAGGTCGACTCCGCAGGTATGGCCGTCAGGGTTGTGCCGGATGAGGCGGCGAAACATTTCACCGGAGCCGGTGGCGACCTCGAGCACCTTCATGCCGTTGCGGAGACCGCTCATTTCGAGGGCCTGTTTATGGGCCTTGGAATGAAAAAAGAAGGTCGACGCGGGGTATACGCGCGCGAGGTGGTCGTAGACGCGCTTGGTTCTATCGGCGATCGTCTGGTGGAGTTTTTCGGTCTGAAGAGCAACAGCAGTCTGCATAGACAGTCGTTGCGGCATTGTACCTTATCCGCGAGCGGTGGAGTCGGGGAACTCAATGTGAGTCGTGGTACCCTCGCCCGGCCGGGAGTCGACATCCATACGGTAATCGTCGCCGAAAAGGACGTGGAGACGCTCGTTGACGTTGGAGACGCCGATGCCGGAATCGAACATGGTGGCGAGCTTGGATTCTTCGACGCCGACGCCGTCGTCGGAGATTTCGATGTGGATGCGCTGGCCGGAAAGGTAGGTACGGAGGGTGATGGTGCCGCCTTCGACCTTGGAGGAGAGACCGTGCTTGATGGAGTTTTCGATGATGGGCTGGAGGAGCATGGAGGGCACCAGGCGGTCGAGCGTGGCGGGGTCGGTTTCGTTGACGAAGCGGAGTTTGTCGCGGAAACGGGTCATTTCGATGGAGAGGTAGTCGTTGATGAAGCTGATTTCGTCGCGGAGGGGGCTGAGGTTTTCGTCCTTGCGGAGGAGGCGGCGAAGGATATTGGACAGCTTGCGGACGACGGTGCGGGCCTCTTCCGGGTTGGTGCGGATGAGGGAATTGACGGTGTTGAGGGTGTTGAACAGGAAGTGAGGGTTGATCTGGGAGGTGAGGGCGCGGAGGCGGGCCTCGGTGAGCAGGCGCTGCTGGGCGCCGAGCATCTGCTCCTGGCGGATGGAGTTCCAGATCTTGAGCGGGATGGCGAAGGCGAAGATGGTGGAGGAGTAGATGAGGACGTAGCCGAGCCAGTCGGGGTGTTTCCAGCTGGAGTAGAGGGTGTAGAGGAAACGGTCGTTGGGGAGGATCTGCGCGAGGGCCCAGCGGGCGAACTCGGCGAAGATGACGGTGAGCAGGACGAAGCCGTGGAAGAGGGTGACGCGGGTGTCGTACTTGGCGCGGAAGAGGCGGTAGACGGTGAGGTCGAGGTAGGGGGAGAAGCGCCAGATGTCGTCCTTGTTGGGGGCGAGGTCGCGGACCAGGCCGCCGGTGACGCCGATGCCGGCGTAGAGGAGCATCGAGATCCACTCGCCGCCGAGCAGGCAGGGGGGGAGGGAGATGAGGATGCCGCCGGTGAGGCCGGTGACGTAGCCGCCGAGGACGCCGGCGAGGAGGGCGCCCTCCAGGCCGAGGTCAAGCGCCTGGTAGGCGTTGCGGGTCAGCAGGCGGAGAATGATGCCTCCGCCGAAGATGATGGCGAAGCCGGAAGCCATCTGGAGGCGCTGTTTGTAGGTCCTTTCCTCGCGCTGGATCATCCGTAGAAATGCGGAGGAGCGGCCGAGAATACTGGCCAGAGCCGCGGAGACCGCGAGCTTCATCAAAAGAATTACCAGGTACTGCTCCAGCATCTTCGTATAATGAGATTATCTTCGCTTTCCTTGAGCATGGCGGAAAATCAGGCATTTCGACTGGAAAAAGTGGCGGAAGCCGACTTTCCCACACGTTTTGGACCGTTTCGCATCTACGGCTTTGTCGGCCATAGCGAGGCGGGCGCCGAAGAGGCGGTGGTGTTGAAGATGGGCTCGCTCGACGGGGAACCGCCGATCGTGCGGATCCATTCGCAGTGTTTGACGGGCGACGTCTTCCACTCGCTGCGGTGCGACTGCCGGGCGCAGTTGGAACTGGCGCTCGAAAAAGTGGGCGCCGAGGGGCGCGGGCTGATCATCTACGAGCAGCAGGAGGGGCGCGGCATCGGCATCATGAACAAGCTGCGCGCCTACGAACTGCAGGACCAGGGGGCGGACACCGTGGACGCGAACCTGCAACTGGGGCTCGACGTCGACCTGCGGAACTACGACCTGCCGGTGGCCATTATGAAGTACTTCGGGCTGGAGGCCGTGCGGTTCCTGTCGAACAACCCGGACAAGATCGCGGCGCTGGAACGGGCGGGCGTGAAGGTGGCCGAACGGATCCCGGCGATCGTCGAACCGCAGGAGCACGCCGAGGATTACCTGCGAACGAAGCGGGACCGCCTAGGGCATTTGTTGGACGTATTCTAGCGGCGTTGGCGATATGATAGCCGGATGCTTGTCCGGGTCATTTGTCTCCTCGCGGCCGTCTCCGCCGCCTTTGCTCAGAGTGGAACGATTCAAGGGGTCGTGAAAGATTCGACCGACGCGGTGATCGCCGACGCCAAAGTGTCGGTGGTGAATATCGACACCGGCCTGCGCCGGGAGTTGACGACGAACGATCAGGGGTTCTATACGGCGCCGACGCTGCCGGTGGGCCGCTACAAGGTTTCGGCCTCGAAGACGGGCTTCGCGCTCGCGGAGGTGCCCGAGATCAAGCTCGACGTGACGCAGACGGCGCGCGTCGATTTCACGTTGAAGACCGGCTCGGTGACGGAGAGCATCGAAGTGACCGCGGCGGCGGCGCTGATCGACTCCGAAACGACGACGGTGGGGCAGGTCATTGAAAACAAGCGGATCGTGGAACTGCCGCTGAACGGGCGGAACTACCTCGACCTGGCGGCGTTGACGGCGGGAACGAACCCGGGCCGCGGCGGGCGTACGCAGGACGAGGGCGGCTTCTCGGCCTCCGGCCAGCACATCTACCAGGTGCAGGTGTCGATCGACGGCGTCGACAACTCGTCGGTGGCGTCGGGCGGGCCGCTGGGCTTCGAGGCGCAGGCGGTGAAGCCGAGCGTGGACGCGGTCGGCGAGTTTAAAGTGGTGACGAACAATCTGTCAGCCGAGTACGGCACGCGCATGGGCGGGCAGGTGTTCGTCAACATCAAGTCCGGCACCAACCAGTTCCACGGCACGGCCTTCGAGTTTCTGCGCAATTCGACGCTCGACGGCACGAACTTCTTCGCCAACCGCGCCGGCAACAAGAAGCCCACCTACAAGCAGAACCAGTTCGGCGGCACCTTCGGCGGGCCCGTGAAAAAGGACAAAACCTTCTTCTTCGGCAGCTACGAGGGGACGCGCACGCGCCTCGGCCGCAGCTTCGTTTCGACGGTGCCGGTGGCCGAACTGCGGCGCGGCGACTTCAACCGCATTCGTCCCGTTTACGACCCGGCAACCACTGTCGGCACGCCGGCGAGCTTCACGCGGCAGCCCTTCCCGGGCAACGTCGTCCCGGCCAACCGCTGGGACCCGCTGGTGCCCAAGCTCCTGGCGCTCTACCCGCAGCCCAATAGCGGCACGGGCATCGTCAACAACTACTTCTACGCGCCGACGGAGAAGAACGACGTCAACAGCTTCGACTTCAAGGGCGACCACAACATCAGCGACCGCCAGCGCTTCTCCGCCCGCTACAGCAAGCGTACGCGCGACCGCTTCGAGCCCGGCCCGCTGCCGCTGCCGGCCGACGGCGGCCTGGCCACGACGACCGTGATCGACAGCCACAGCGTGGCCGCGACGCACTCGCAAACCATCGGAGCCTCGGCCACCAACGAAGCGCGGTTCGGCTTCACGCGGATCCTCTCGCGCTTCGACATCCCCTACGACAAGCCGCTCTACGACGAGTACGGCATCAAGGGCATTCCGAAGGTGAACAACCCGGGGTCGAACAACCGCGGCCTGTCGCGGTTCTCACCAGCGGGCTACGCCGAGCTCGGCTCGCGCAGCTTCTGGCCGAACTTCAACAACATGGACCTGTTCCAGTTCACCGACACGTTCTACAAAAACATCGGCAAGCACAATCTGCGCGTGGGCGGCGAGTTCCGGCGGCAGAACATCTCGCGGCTCGCGGCGCGCTTCGCCCGCGGGCAGTTCGCCTTCAACCGCGAGTTCACCGCCAATCCGGCGAACCGCGCGGCCACCGGCGACGGGCTGGCCGAGTTCCTGCTCGGCATGGCCTCCGGCGGCACCATCGGCAACGAGAACGGCGAGGACATGTGGGCCAACACCTACACGCTGTTCGCGCAGAACGACTGGAAGATCTCGCCGCGGCTGACGCTGAACCTCGGCGTGCGCTACGACGTGTTCGCCGCGCCGACGTTCGTGCAGGACAACGTCTCCCGCTTCGTGCCCGATTTCTCGAACACAGGCGCCAACGCGCGTCTGCCGCAGGTGCGGCCGGGCGCGGGCAACTGCGGTTGCAAGAATGACATGAACAACATCGCGCCGCGGCTGGGCTTCGCCTGGAAGCTCGATGAGAAGACCGTCATCCGCTCCGGCGCGGGCATCATCTACGCGCAGCCGGACAGCATCCAGGTGGGCGCGCGCGCGGCCAACCAGGCGCCGGATTTCGTCGAAATCGGCTTCGGCACGCTGGACCGCATCAACCCGCGGCTCACTCTGAACGGCGGCTTCCCGGCCGTCCAACTGCCGGCGACCTCGGTACCCGGCCCCGCGCTGGTCGGCGCCGAGATCCCGCAGGAGTTCCTGCCCACGCAGTACTCGCAGCAGTGGTTTTTCGACGTGCAGCGCGAACTGCCGTTCGACACGCTGCTGACCGTCGGCTACAACGGCAACGGTACGCGGCAACTGCTCTCCGGCGTCGATTTCAACCTGCCGTTCGACATCGCCCCCGGGCCGACGCCGGTGGCGAGCCGCCGCATCTGGCCGTTCTATACGAGCGTAACGCGGCAGCTCCCGGTGGGCCGGCTGAGCTACAACGCGATGGTCCTCAAGCTGGAAAAGCGGTTCTCGAAAGGGCTGACGTTCCTGTCGGCCTACACCTGGAGCAAGACCATCGACAACGTCGACGAGACGCTGAGCAACTCCGGCGTGGGCGCGCTGAAGCCGTGGGACCGCAACCTGAACCGCGGCCGTTCGACCACCGACCTGCGGCACAACTACGTCGTGAGCGCCAGCTACGAGCTGCCGTTCGGCAAGGGCAAGGCCTACATGAACCAGAACCGCGTGGCGGACCTCCTGTTCGGCGGCTGGCAGTTGGGCGGCATCCTGAGCCTGCAGACGGGCCTGCCGTTCACGGTCAACAGCGGCGGCGGCATCACCAACGCGGGCGGCGCCGACCGGCCGAACCGCATCGCCGACGGCAAGCTCCCCGACGGGCAGCGGTCCATCGACCGCTGGTTCGACCTCGCCGCCTTCGTCACCCAGCCGCAGTTCACCTACGGCAATTCGGGCCGCAACATCCTCGACGGGCCGGGCAACAAGAACCTCGACCTCTCGCTGGCCAAGAGCTTCGCGATCACCGAACGCTACCGCCTGCAGTTCCGCGCCGAATCGTTCAACGCGACCAACACGGCGAACTTCGGCTTCCCGGCCGCGAACATCAACGGCGCGGGCGTGGGCACGATCACCAGCGCCGACGAACCGCGGCGTGTGCAGTTCGCGCTGAAGCTGATCTTCTGATGCGGCGGCCGGACGAGTTGCGCGGGGCGCGCCCCCTGCTATGGTCCGTGGGGACCGGAGACGAGGTCTGGGCGATGTTCCGCGCGGCGGCCGCCGGCGATGTCGGCACGCTGCGCCGCATGCTCCGGAAGAACCCGGCGCTCGCGCGCTGCCAGTACGCCTACCGCACGCCGCTGTCGTTCGCGCTGCGGGAGGGGCGGCGCGCCGCGGTGGAACTGCTGCTAGACTACGTGCCGCTGACCGGCGAGGCGATTGCGTTCGCGCGGGAGCGCGGGCACCTGGAGCTGGCCGCGGCGCTCGACCGTCGTCTGGACGCCCGCGGCGAACCCGTCGCGGCCGCGATCCGGGCGCGGGATTGGCGCGCGGCGCGACGCCTTCTCGACGCCGATCCGTCGCTCGTGCATGCCCACGACGGACGCGGCAACCAGCCGCTGCACTGGGCCGTGATGACGCGGCAGTTGCGCGTGATCGACGCGCTGCTCGAACGCGGCGCCCGTATCGAGGCACATCGGTTCGACGGCGCGCGGCCGCTGCAACTCGCCAACGGCGATTACCATTTCCGCGGTTGGCGCGACGTGCCGGCGGAAACGAAGACGACGCCGCTCGACGTCCTGCGGCACCTGCGCAAACGCGGCGCCGCCTGCGATCTCTGCACGGCCTGTTTCACGGGCGACGAGGCGCGCGTGCGCGAGATCCTCGCCGCCGACCCGGCCGCGGCCAACCGGCCGTCGGAGTACGTCACCTACTACCCGCTTTCCGGCACGCCGCTGCGGAATGCGGCCGAGGGCGGGCACATCGGGATCGTGCGGCTGCTGCTCGAGCACGGCGCCGATCCAAACCTGCCGGAAGAAGGCATCGCGCCGCGCGGGCACGCGCTGCACGCGGCGGTGTACCGCGGCCACCGGGAGATCGTCGAACTGCTGCTGGCGCACGGCGCGCACCCGAACGTCCCGGTGGAAAGTTCGGCCGATACGCTGAGCGCGGCGATGCGCCGGAACAACGCCGCGATGGTCGAATTGCTGACGTCGCACGGCGCGGCGCGGTCGATGGAACTGCTCGCCTACTACGGCGACACCGCGACGGCGGCCGCGGTGCTCGACGCGAATCCGCGGCGCGCCGGCGATCCGCAGGCGCTCTGCTACGCGGCCGAAGAGGGCCACGAGGCCTTCGTGCGGCTGCTGCTGCGCTACCGCCCGGCGCTCGCGAAGAAGGTGGGCATCGCGGGCAAAACGCGTGCGATCACGGAGCTGCTGTTCGCGCACGGGATGAATCCGAATCACCGCGATTGGCTCGGCGCCACGCCCCTGCACCACTTCGCCCGGCGCGGAGACATCGAGAACGCCGCCCTGTTTCTCGACCGCGGCGCGGCGCTGAATCCGGTCGACGACGACCTGCGCCGGACGCCGCTCGGCTGGGCCGAACACTACGGCCAGACGGCCTTCGCCGCATTCCTGCGCGAACGCGGAGCTACTTCCCGCCCATCACGCGGCGGAACGCCTCCACCGTCACCAGCGACGGCTTGAAGTTGCCAAA
Source organism: uncultured Solibacteraceae bacterium (assembly GCA_964393235.1). Lineage (GTDB taxonomy): Bacteria > Acidobacteriota > Terriglobia > Bryobacterales > Bryobacteraceae. The sequence goes on from CAYMTH010000069.1 coordinate 12,434, forward strand.
CCGGTAGCCTTCGGCGATGCGCAACGGCGTCCAGCCCTGCTTGTTCGGCTTGTCCCAGATCTCGCGCTTCGCCCCCTTGGCGGCCAGAAACTCGACGGCCTTCGGCGAATTCTTGTACGCGGCCCCGTGCATCGCGGTCTCGCCGTTGTTGTCGACGGCGTTGATGTCGAGGCCCAGATCGAGCGCCACCTGCAGCGCCTCGAGCACCTCTTCCTCGGTGCCCGCGTCCTCGCCCGGCGACCGCGTGCCCAGGCCAGCGGCGGCCATCAGCGGCGTCGCGTTATCGGCGTTGTTGATCTTCGGATCGGCCCCCAGTTCGGCCAGCACACGCATCAGTTCGGCGTCGGCCGTGCGCGCCGCCATGAAAAACGGCGTCGCCCCGAGCGTGTTGATGCCGGTCATGCCGATGCTGACGCGGCGCGTCATGCGGAGGTTGAGGTCGGCGCCCTTCGCGGCCATCTTGCGGACGAACTCGATCGACGTCATGTTGCCGGAGCCGTCGGGCGCGGGATCGTTGTCGCCCAGGCCCGGCTTGCGAACCGAGGTAATCAGGTGCAGCGCGCCGATGCCCGGCTCGGCCGCGTTGGGGTTGGCGCCCGCGTCGAGCAGCACCGATGCCAGTTCATAGTGCGCGTTCGTCACCGCAACGCACAGCGCGCTGGTGCCGGCGCGCGGCCCGCCCCGCACCTGCCCGAACTTCTTGCCCGTGTAGGCGCCGATCTTGACGGTATCGTTGACGTCGGCGCCGGCCTTCAGCAGCGTCCGCACCACGCCGATGTGCCCTTCGCGCACCGCGAACAGAAACGCGGTAAACCCGGAATCGAGCCGCGCGTTGAGATCCGCGCCCGCGGCAAGCAAGGCGCCCACGGCTTCGCCGTTGCCCTCCGCGGCGGCCCACATCAGCGCCGTCTGCCCGGACTTCGCCTCGCGCGCGTTGACGTTCGCG
>CAYMTH010000070.1:0-13236 GCA_964393235.1 uncultured Solibacteraceae bacterium
CACCATCCAACCAAATCGAGGAGAGGTCTTTATGATGTCGATTCGTCTAGCGGTAGTCGTCGCCCTGGCGGCGAGCGGGCTTTCCGCCCAAAGCATTACAGGCCGGCTCGTCGGCACCGTGCGCGACGCCACCGGCGCCGTCATCGCGGGGGCCAAGGTGCGCGTCACCAACACCGGCACCGGCGCCACGCTCGAGACCATGTCCAACGCCGACGGCGATTACGTGGCCCCGAACCTGAACCCGGCCGTCTACAACATCCGCGTCGAGAGCAACGGCTTCCGCAGCGTCGACGTCAAGTCCGTCACGCTGCTCACCAGCCAGACGATCCGTAACGACGTCCGCATGGAGCCGGGCGATCTGCAGCAGACCATCTCGGTCGAGGCCGCCGCGCCGGTGGTCGCCTCCGAGTCGTCCTCGCTGGCCAACAACGTCGACAGCCATACGGTCGTCACGCTGCCGCTGAACGGCCGCACGCTGGACCGGCTGATCCTGATCACGCCCGGCAACACCTCCGACAGCCCGTCGAATCCGAAGCTGGCCGGCTCGCTGCACTGGGGTGGAAACTTCTTCTCGATCGACGGCGTGGCGTTCAACGACCTCGGCAACGGCGGCGCTGCGTACTCCTACCAGACGGCGCTCTCGACGACGCCCTCGGTGGACACGATCCAGGACTTCAAGATCGAGACCAACAACGCCAAGGCCGAGCACGAAGGCTCGGCGGCCATCTCGATCATCACCAAGAGCGGCACCAACGACTTCAAGTTCACGCTGTTCGAATTCAACCGCAACCGCGCCTTCGCGGCCAAGGAGTTCTTCGCCACCGGGCTGCCGAAGCCCGCGTTCAACCGCAACGAATTCGGCGCGACGGTGGGCGGCCCGATCGTCAAGAACAAGACCTTCTTCTTCGGTTCCTACGAGGGCCTGCGGCAGCGCACGGCGCGGACCAACGTGCTGAGCGTCGGCACGTCGGCGATGCGCTCGGGCAACTTCGGCGGCTTCGGGACGATCAACGACCCGCTCTCCGGCACGCCGTTCCCGAACAACGTCATCCCGACCAACCGGCTGAACCCGCAGGCGCAGCAGCTGGTGAACTTCGTGCCGCTGCCGAATCAGGCCGGCACGATGGGCGCCTCCGGCCCGGCCAACAACTTCGCCGAGACCGTGGGCAACGTCATCGACGTCAACCGCTACTCGGTCAAGCTCGACCATAACTTCAACTCGAAGGATTCGATCAACGTCGTGATGAGCTACTCGAAGGGCTCGCCCTACTTCGTCGCGCTGGGCACGCCGGCCAACTACGGCAACTTCGGCGACGGCGGCTACACGACCAAGAGCGCCTCGTTCGGCTACAACCGGACGATCAGCCCGACCATCCTGAACGAGTTCCGCTACGCGTACTTCAATCACGCCAGCCTGCGCATCGGGCAGAACACGACGTTCGACCCGACGACGATCTTCCCGACGCTCTATAAGCCGCTGCCGATCGGCGGTCTGCCGAACGTCTCGATCGCCGGCTTCACGGGCATCGGCGATTCCGGCGGCAGCCCGCGGGCGCCGCAGATCACGCAGCAGTTCACCGACAACCTGTCCATCGTCAAGGGCGCGCACACGATCAAGATGGGCGCCGACATCGGCTTCGGCCGCATCTCGTCCAACCCCGGCGCGGGCGGCACGGCCTTCGGGTCGTTCGCCTTCCAGCCGCGGTACACGGGCAACGCCTACGCCGACTTCATGCTGGGCTTCCCGGTGAGCGCGGTGCGCGCGACGCCGTCGATCAACAACCTGCTCTACAACACCCGCTACGGGCTGTACGTGCAGGACGACTGGAAGGTCAACTCGAAGCTGACGATCAACTACGGCATGCGCTACACGCTGCAGACGCAGACGCAGGAGCGCGACGGCTCGTTCGCGAACTTCGACCTCGGCAAGGGCGTTTACGTCGTCCGCACCGAGAACGGGCAGTTGCCCCGGCTTGCCAACCCGCGGCTGCTGGCGGCCTACCCCTACGTCGAATCGGAGAAGAACGGCTGGGGCTCGAACGTGATCACGGCCGACCATAACAACTTCGGGCCGCGCTTCGGCTTCGCCTACCGTCCGTTCAACGACAACAAGACCGTCGTCCGCGGCGGCTTCGGCGTCTTCTACAACATCATCCCGGTCTACATCGGCATCCGCCAGATCTCGATGACCAACACGCCGTTCCTGCTGTCGGAGACGTTCGAAGCGGGCGCGACGCCGACGTTGTCGCTGGCCAATCCGTTCCCGGGCGCCGGCGCGCTGTCGGCCAACCCCGGCATCACGGCGGTGAACCGCGAGATCAAGAACACCTCGTCGATGCAGTACAACTTTACGATCGAGCGGGAAGTGGCCTCCAACACGGGCGTGCGCGTGAGCTACGTGGGCAACAAGGGCACGTCGGTGCCCTGGTACAACTACAACCGCAACCTGCCGTTCCAGCAGCGGCCGGGCACGATCCAGTCGGCGCGTCCGTTCCAGCCGTGGGCGGACATCATCACGCTCGACACGAACGGCAACTCGATCACGCACCAGCTGCAGACGGAGCTGATCCGGCGGTTCTCGAAGGGCCTGTTCATCCAGGCGAGCTACACCTGGAACAAGACGCTCGACAACGTGCCGATCGTGGGCGGGCCGCAGAATCCGTACAATGCGGCGCTCGACCGCGGCAACGGCGATTCGATCCGTCCGCACGTCGGCTACATTTCGGCGACCTACGATCTGCCGTTCTTCAAGCAGAACAAGATCCTGGGCGGCTGGCAGGTGGCGGGCATCGGGCAGTTCCGCGCGGGCACGCCGTTCAGCGTGGGCTACAACGTGACGCAGGCCGGCTGGCTGGGCGGGCGCGCCAACGTCGTGAACTCGAACTTTTATCCGGACAACAAGAACATCGAGGGGTGGTTCAACCCGTCGGCGTTCGCGATTCCGGCGCCGTTCACCTTCGGCAACTCGGCGCGCAACATGCTGTTCGGGCCGGGGCAGAAGATCATCGACCTCAGCGTGCTGAAGGACTTCCGCTTCACCGAGACGCGGTTCCTGCAGTTCCGCGCGGAAGCCTTCAACATGCCGAACACGCCGAGCTTCGGCAATCCGGGGGCGAACCTCTCGGTGCCGGCGTCGGTGGGTAAGATCCGCGGGGTGACCGTGCCGGCGCGGGCGATCCAGTTCGGCCTGAAGCTGTACTTTTAAAGGGTGACGATGCGCGCCTCCCTTCTGGTCTTATTCGGACTGGCGGCGCTGGGAAAGGACGCGGCTTTCTTTGAGAGCCGCGTCCGCCCGGTGCTGGCGAAGTACTGCTACGGCTGCCATGCGCAGACGGCGATGGCCGGGCTGCGGATGGATTCGCGCGAAGCGCTGCTGCGCGGGGGCAAGACGGGCCCGGCGATCGTGGCCGGGAAGGCGGAGGCGAGCCTGCTGATCCAGGCCGCCGAGCATACGCACGGGCGGTTGAAGATGCCGCCGGGACGGAAGCTGGCGGCGAACGAACTGGCCGACCTGCGGGCGTGGGTGGACGCCGGCGCGGTGTGGCCGGAGGAGAAGGGCGGGGACGGGAAACCGCTGTGGTCGCTGCGGCCGGTGAAGAAGCCGGCGGGCGGCTCGATCGACGGATTGATTGCGGCGCGGCTGGCGGCCGAAGGGCTGCGGCAGGGGCCGGCGGCAGACAAGCGGACGCTGCTGCGGCGCGCGACCCTTGACTTGACGGGACTGCCGCCGACGCCGGAAGAGATGCGCGCGTTCCTCGCGGACGGGGCGCCGGACGCGTACGCGAAGGTCGTCGACCGGCTGCTGGCGTCGCCGCGGTATGGCGAGCGCTGGGCGCGGCGATGGCTGGACGTGGCGCGGTACTCCGACGGCTCGCAGGGCGCGCGGGAGGACACGCCGTACGCCAACGCGTGGCGGTACCGGGACTGGGTGGTGGACGCGTTCAATCGCGACCTGCCCTACGACGAGTTCGTGAAGGCTCAAATTGCGGCCGATCTGCTGCCGGGCAAGAAGCATCTGGCGGCGCTGGGATTCCAGACCGTGGGCGAGAGCGACAACGACCGCGTGGACGTGACGACGCGGGCGTTTCTCGGCTTCACGGTGGGCTGCGCGCAGTGCCACGATCATAAGTTCGACCCGATTCCGACGATGGACTATTACTCGCTGCTCGGGGTGTTCAAGAGCAGCAAGGTGGACGAGCATCCTCTGGTGGACGCGGCGGTGGTCAAGAAATATAAAGACGCCAAGGCGGCGGTGGCGGCGAAGCAAGAGGAGCTCAACCTGTTCCTCGACGCGCAGACGAAGCTGATCGCCGACGTGCTGGCGTCGCGCACGGCCGACTACCTGATGGCGGCGCACACGGGGCAGGCGGGCGACGATCTGGATGCCGAGACCGTCGCGCGGATGAAGAAGTATCTGGCTGAGGCGAAGAAGGATCATCCGTTCTTCGCGCCGTGGTTCCGGCGGCCGGGGCGCGAGGCGGCGGCGGAGATGCAGGCGGCGGTGCGGGCGGTGTTCGCCGAGAAGAAGGCGCTCGACGACCGGAACTACGTGAAGCTGGGCGGGCTGGAAGGCATGAAGGACACCGGCAAGGTGATCGACACGCTGGTCGAGGCGCTGCCGATCGAGCGGTATTACTTCTGGCGGGACATGGCGTCGCGGCCGTATAAGGTCGAGGACCTGGTGTTCGGCGGGGGCGTGTTTTATTTCGGCCCGAAGGACGTCGAGCGGTTTTTGGACGCGCGGACGAAGACCTATCTCTCGACGCTGCGCCCGGAGCTGAAGGCGCTGCAGGCGGCGGTGCCGGAGCCGTATCCGTTCTACCACGTGCTGTCGGAGAGCGAGAAGCCGGGCGACATCAAGGTCGCCATCCGGGGCAACGAAGAGAACCCGGGGGCGGTGGCGCCGCGGCGGTTCCTGCGGGCGCTGTGCGAAGGCGAGCCGGAGCCGTTCCATGCGGGAAGCGGGCGGCTGGAGCTGGCCGAGGCGATCGCGACGGCGAAGAATCCGCTGACGGCGCGGGTGATGGCGAACCGCGTGTGGGCGTGGCATTTCGGGGAAGGGATCGTGCGGACGACGAGCAATTTCGGACAGCTCGGCGAGCGGCCGACGAACCCGGAACTGCTGGATTACCTGGCGGCACGGCTGGTGGAGCACGGGTGGTCGCTGAAGTCGCTGCACCGGGAGATCCTGCTGTCGAAGACGTATCAATTGGCCTCGGACGCGGTGGGCGAGGGCGTGAAGAAAGACCCGGACAACCGGCTGTTGTGGCGGGCGAACGCGGTGGAGCGGCTGGACGCCGAGGCGCTGCGGGACTCGATTCTGGCGGTGGCGGGGACGCTCGATTTGCAGTTGGGCGGGGCGGGGAAGAAGTTCGCCGACGACATGACGCGGCGGGCGATTTACGGGATCGTGAGCCGGTCGCAGCCGGACCGGACGATGGCGCTCTTCGACTTCCCGGACGCGACGGCGCACGCCGAGCAGCGGATCGTGACGGTGGGGCCTATGCAGCGGCTGTTCTTCATGAACAGTCCGTTCGTGGCGGCACAGGCGAAGGCGCTGGGGGCGCGGATCGAGAAGATGGGCATTGCGGCGGCGTATGAGCTGCTGTACGGGCGGCCGGCGACGGCAGAGGAGATCCGGCTGGGAGAAGAGTTCACGGCCGGGGGCGGGAAGTGGGCGCAGTACGCGCAGGTGCTGCTGGCGGCGGCGGAGTTCAGTGCGGTGAAATGAGGTTGACGATGCAGAGACGGAATTTCATGTTCGGGGCCGGGTTCGGGGCCGTTGGCCTGGCGGGGACGGCGGCGGGCGCGACGACGCACCACGCGCCGAAGGCCAAGCACGTGATCTTCCTGTTCCTGAACGGCGGGCTGTCGCAGGTGGACACGTTCGATCCGAAGCCGGAGCTGACGCGGATGCACAACACGCCGCTGCCGGGGCCGAAGGTGAAGACGGACTCGGCGACGGGGAACCTCATGAAGTCGCCGTATTCGTTCCGGAAATGCGGGCAGAGCGGGATCGAGGTCTCCGAGATTTTTCCGCGGGTGGGCGGGCTGATCGACGACTTTTGCGTGATCCGCGGGTGCTACGCGGACAACGGGAATCACGGGCCTTCGCTGATGCTGATGAACTGCGGGCACCAGTTGGCGGGGCGGCCGTCGATGGGGTCGTGGATTTCGTACGGGCTGGGGACGGAGAACAGGAACCTGCCGGCGTTTCTGGCGCTGTGTCCGGGGTATCCGGTGATGGGGCCGCGGCTGTGGAGCTCGGGGTTCCTGCCGAATATTCACCAGGGCACGTATATTCCGAATAGCGAGACGGCGCCGGACAAGCTGGTGCAGAACGTGCGGAACGCGACGCTGAGCGTGCGGGAGCAGGAGCGGCAGCTGGGGCTGCTGGACCGGTTGAACAAGCTGTATTTGGGCGACGGGGCGGCGCAGCCGAAGCTGGCGGCGGGTGTGCAGGCGATGGAGGTGGCGTTCCGGATGCAGGCCGAGGCGCCGGAGGCGTTCGACATCGAGAAGGAGTCGGCCGAGACGCGGGGGCGGTACGGCAATTCGGAGTTCGGGCGGGGTTGTTTGCTGGCGCGGCGGCTGGTGGAGCGCGGGGTGCGGATGGTGCAGGTTTACTTCGGCAATTCGCAGCCTTGGGACAGTCACGAAGATATCCGGTCGCACAAGGGGCTGGCGGCGCAGGCGGATCCGGCGATCGCGTCGCTGGTGGAGGATTTGAAGGCGCGGGGGCTGTTTAACGAGACTCTCATTATCGTCGGCAGCGAGTTCGGGCGGACGCCGATGGTGCAGAGCGCGGGGCAGTTGAAGGTGAACCAGGGGCGGGATCACAACGTGCTGGGCTTTACGACGCTGCTGGCGGGGGGCGGGATTCGCGGGGGGATGACGTACGGGGAGACGGACGAGTTCGGGCTGCGGGCGGTGAAGGACCGGGTGCATCCGCACGATCTGCAGGCGACGGTGCTGCACCAGCTGGGGCTGGATCACACGCGGCTGACGTACCGGTATTCGGGGCGGGACTTCCGGCTGACGGACGTGGGCGGACGGGTGATCAAGGAGATATTGGGGTAGGGGGAAGGGCTTCCGCTTGCCATACAGATATGGCAAGATCGGAGGTATGAAGAAGACCCTGCACATCGACGAGGCGCTGCTGCGCGAGGCGCGCGAGGCGTGCGGGGCGGGCACGGACACGGACACGGTGCGGCTGGGGCTGGAGGGGCTGGTACGGCAGGCGGCCTACGAGCGGCTGCAGCGATTGCGGGGGAGTGAGCGTTCGGCGGAGGACGTACCGCGGCGGCGCGAAGGCGAGAAGGCGAAGCGGCAAGTGGCGTGATGGTGCTGGTCGATACGTCCGTATGGATACGGTTCCTGCTGAACCGCGGCGGGTATGGCAGGGAGCTGCAGGAACTGCTGGCGGCAGGGCGGGTGGCCGGACACGAGTTCGTATACGGGGAGCTGCTGATCGGGGATAAGGGCGGGCGGAGCCGGCTGCTGGCGGACTACCTGCGGATGCGGCAGGCGCGGCGCGTGGCGCATGAAGAAGTGGTGGAGTTTGTGCGGGCGCGGCGGTTGAACGGGCGCGGGGCGGGGTGGATCGACATCCATCTGCTGGCGTCGGCGGTGGCGGAGGGGTATGTGCTGTGGACGGCGGATCCGCGGCTGGCGGCGCTGGCGGAGGAGTTGGGCTGCGGGTACCGGGCGGGGCTATAGGAGCACGGCGTTGGGGTGGAAGGCGGCGAGGGAGGCGTCCATGGTGGCGAGGGAGCCTGTGTGGGCGAGGGCGAGGGCGGCGAGGTAGGCGCCGGTGACCTGTTTGTGGGCGACGACGCCTTTGTCGGGGAGTTGCGAGAAGTCGAGGTCGTCGGGCCAGAAGTGGTGATTGGGAAGGGCGGCGATGGCGGCGACGAGCTGTTTGGCGGCGGGGAGGGAGGGCTGGACGGCCCAGCGCATGTGAAAGCGGATGAGGGCGGACTGGGTGACGGGGCAGGTGGCGAAACGGGGGCCCTGTTGGAACCATTTGAGGGCGCGACGGTGGGCGGTGTGATCGGGGGTGGCGAGGGCGATGAGGACGTTCGCGTCGAGGAGGTGGATGCGTTTACTCATCCTCTTGGGCCTCGACGTCGGCGGTGGTGACGCGGCGGACGCAGCGGAAGGAGGGGAAGGGGGATTTGGAGGGGGAGGGTTTGGCGGGGGCGGGCTGGTAGCGGCCGACGATGAAGTCGCTGACGACGGAGCCGAGGGAGCGGTTCTGCTCGCGGGCGACGGCTTTGGCGATGTGCCAGGCCTCGTCGGAGATATCAATAGTCGTTCGCACAAGCGCATCATAGCACAAACGCACAACCGCACAAACTTGTGGAAAAACCCGCGATTTTGCTGAGGAAACGCGGCCCTCTGCGCTAGAATCGGAACACGCCCATGTACCGGAAACCCATCCGAACCCAGTTGGCTACGAAGTTCTTGCGGAATGTCTAAAGCGTGCGCAGAGAGGGCGACGATCCAGGAGATGCTCGACTTACTGGAGACAGAAGTCGAGGCGCTGCGATCGTTGGCGGTTTTGACGGTTCCGCGCGGATTTGCCGTCGTCGCGCCCTCGGCCTTGCGGGCCGAGATGGAGGCGGCGGAGTTGAATCCGCTGGAGCTGGCGCGCATCGCCGATGTGCCCCGCGAGGACGTCGAGGAGTGGCTGGGGGGACGGGCGCCGGTACCGTCATGGGTGCTTACTACCATTCAACTTGCCGGGATGCTGACGCCGTCTGCCCGAAGGAAGATCGTGCGGCAGCCGCTTGGGAAGGCCATTATTCCTACAGAGAAAGTGCATCCGTTCTCGCGTATCGAGGACCTTTAAACGCCATGAGTACTGCAACAATCGTTGAAAAATCCAAGAATGCGGCGGCGGTGAAGCCGCGGCTGATCCTGACGCACGGGGAGAAGGGCGGGGTCGGGAAGACGACCGTGGCCCGGCTGATTGCCGATTACCTGACGTCGAGGGAGTCGGCGTTCCGGGCGTTTGACGCGGAGGGGGCGGCGGGGCAGCTGCTGCGTTTCCATCCGGCGCAGACGTCGGCGGTGGAGGTCGACAAGGCGGCGCTGATCGCGCCGGTGCTCGACTATCTGATGGACGGGAATCCGAAGCGGCTGGCGCTGGTGGATCTGGGGGCGCGGTCGGGCGAGGACTTGAAAGAGTGGCTGTATAAGGGCGGCGCGCTGGAAGAGGCGGAGTCGGGGAACCTGGGGATCACCGTGGTGTACGTGCTGGGCGGCGCGGTGGACAGCGTGGGCCACTTGAAGGAGTGCTACGGGGCGCTGGGCAATGACGTGGATTACGTCGTCGTGAAGAACCTGGGCGTGGCGTCGAAGTTCGACGTCTACGACGGGTCGAACATCCGGAAGGACGTGCTGGCGGCCGGGGCGAAGGAGATCACGATTCCGGCGCTGGACGGGACGGTGTATCAGTCCGTGGATAAAGCCAGCGCGGCGTTTTCGGCGTTCTGCGAAGGCACGGAGGCCGGCTACACGGAGCGGCGTTACTGCCGGACTTGGCTGCGGGAGTGCTACGCGGCGCTGGAAGACGTGAGCGACCGGCTGGGCTAACGGGCTCGCAGGTGGGTGGTCAAGAAGGCCACCATCCTGCGTTCCCAGTAGGCACCCCAATTGCCGTGATCGGCGCCGGGAAGGACGAGGAGATCGAAGTCCTTCCCGGCTTTGACGAGGGCGTTGACGACCTGATAGGTCGAGGCCGGGTCGACGTTGGTGTCGAGCTCGCCGACGGCGAGGAAGAGTTTCCCCTGGAGTTTGGCGGCGTGTTCGACGTTGGAGCTGGCGGCGTATTCGGGACCGACGGGCCAGCCCATCCACTGCTCGTTCCAGGAGATTTTGTCCATGCGGTTGTCATGGCATCCGGCGGAGGCGACGGCCACCTTATAGAAGTCGCCGTGGAATAAGAGGGCGCCGAGGGCGTTCTGGCCGCCGGCGGAGTGGCCGGCGACGCCGAGGCGGTCGAGGTCGTACCAGGGGTATTTGGCGGCGACGGCTTTGTGCCAGAGGATGCGGTCGGGAAAGCCGGCGTCCTTGAGGTTTTTCCAGGCGACGTCGTGGAATGCCTTGGATCGGTTGGAGGTGCCCATGCCGTCGATCTGGACGACGATGAGGCCCTGGGCGGCGAGGGCGAGGAGGTGGGGCGGCGGGGTGAAGCGCTTGGGCACGAAGGAATCGTGGGGGCCGGCGTAGATGAACTCGAGGACGGGGTACTTCTTCGCCGGGTCGAAGTTGGCGGGCTTGTAGATGAGGCCCCAGATATCGGTCCGGCCGTCGCGCGCTTTGGCGGTGAAGGGTTCGGGCGGGCGCCAGCCGGACTGGCGGAGAGCGGCGTCGGAGGCTTGTTCGAGGGTGACGGCGAGGGTGTTTTCGGGGAGACGGCGGAGTTCGGCGACGGTGGGGCGGGCGGGGTTGGAGTAGAAGACGGTGAAGTGGGAGAAGTCGGGGGCGATCTGAGCGTCGTGGTCGGCGTCGGCGTGGGTGAGGCGGGTGAGGTTGCGGCCGTCGAAGTCGACGCGGAAGAGGTGGCGGTAGTAGGGGTCCTGGCCGGGATCGATGCCGGAGGCGAGGAAGTAGATCTGGCGTTTGGCGGGGTCGACGGCGGCGACGGAGCGGACGGGCCAGGGGCCTTTGGTGATCTGATTTTTGACGGTGCCGGTTTTGCCGTCGTAGAGGTAGAGGTGGTTCCAGCCGTCGCGTTCGGACATCCAGATGGTTTCGGCGCCGTCGTTGACGTCTTCGCGGAAGAGTTTGGAGTAGTAGCAGAAGAAAGTCTTTGCCTCTTCGTTGACGATGGCGCGGGGGCGGGCGGTGGCGGCGTCGACCTCGATGACGCGGTAGGCCTGATGGCCGCGCTGGTTGTACTCGAACGTGAAGGCGCGGGAGTCCTTGCGCCAGGCGAGGCGGGAGAGGGAATAGGGGTTGGGGAAGAGGGTGTTGGGGATGTCGGACGTGGTTTGGGACTTGGGGTCGATGAGGACGGGCTGGGGGATATCGAGGGCGTCGCCGGGCTTGGCGTAGGGGATCTCTTTCGGCCGGGGCTGGAGCTGGGAGGAGGGGGCGGATTCGACGTAATAGATCTTGCGGCGGAGGCCGGGGCGGACGCGGTAGACGGCGATTTTGGAGGAATCGGGGGACCAGGCTTGCGGGGAGAGGGTGTAGTAGTTGCCTTCGGAGCCGTCGGTGGTGAGGGGTTTCGCGTTTTTAGGATCGGCTTTGAGGCGGAGCCAGACGTTGAAGTTTTGGAGGAACAGCTCCGATTTGCCGTCGGGGGCGGGGATGGGGTTGGTTGCCTCGACGACGCGGGGGCCGGCGGACCAGAGCGGGCCGGGGCGGGGGAGTTTTTTGAGGGCGTAGTTGGCGAGGGTGAGTTCGTAGCGGACGTTGGCGCGGAGGAAGGTGAGGGTGTTGGGCTGGATGTCCTGGATGGTGAGATTGAGCCGGGCGGGGTTGACGGGTTCGCCCTCGAGGGCGGAGAGGGCCTGGGCGAGGCGGTGGTGATCGAAGGCGGGTTGTTTGGCGCCGGCGGTGTCGGCGAGGATGTACTCTGCGCCGGCGGGGGTGGTGCGGCTGTACCAGAAGCGGTTGGAGTTGGGGAGCCATTCGATGGCGGTGACGATATTGGGGGTGAGGGGGCGGAGTTGGGCGGCGAAGTCCGCGAATTGGGCGGGCAGGGAGAGGGCGGCGAGGAGGAACAGCGGGGCGGGGCGCATCGAGATTTCAGTATGTCCCGAACGGGGCGGGAGTTGCCATATAATGCCACCACTGAGGAGTGTGCCCGTGCGCCGTTCGCTAATCGGTTTGCTGGTGGTTGCCGCGCCTGTTTGGGCGCAGGAGCGGGTGGTGTCGTTCGCGCACGACGTGAAGCCGCTGTTGGAGAGCCGGTGCCTGAAGTGCCACGGGCCGGCGATGCAGTTGGGGAAGCTGGACCTGCGGAACCGGGCCGGGGTGGTGCCGGGGGATCCGGAGAAGAGTCCGCTGTACCGGCACGTGGCGGGGCTGGCGAAGCCGCAGATGCCGATGGACGGGAAGTTGAAGGCGGAGGAAGTGGCGCTGCTGCGGGACTGGATCGCGCAGGGGGCGAAGTGGGAAGGGGTGCTGGGGGCGCCGGCGGGGGCGGTCTCCGATCTGAAGAAGCTGGAAGTTTTCGAGGTTCCGAAGGGGGCGCGGGAGCAGTGGGCGTTCCGGCGGCCGGTGCGCGCGGCGGTGCCCGAGAACGGGGCGAAGCATCCGGTGGACGCGTTTTTGCGGGCGGAGCTGGGGAAACGGGGATTGCCGCTGGCGCGGGAGGCGTATCTGGATTTGACGGGGCTGCCGCCGACGCCGGCGGAGGTGAAGGCTTTCGTGGACGACACGGCGCCGGGGGCGTGGGAGCGGTTGATCGAACGGCTGCTGGCGTCGCCACACTATGGGGAACGCTGGGGGCGGCACTGGCTGGACGTGGCGCGGTATGCCGACTCGAACGGGTACGAGCACGATTTTGACCGGCCGAACGCGTGGCGGTACCGGGATTACGTGATCGCTTCGTTCAACCGGGACACGCCGTTCGATGTGTTTTTGACCGAGCAGCTGGCCGGGGACGAGATGGGCGAGCGGACGCAGGACCGGCTGATCGCCACCGCTTTTCTTCGGAATTACGCGAAAGTCGGGTTCCGGGAGAAGGACAATCCGCAGTTCCGGTTCGAGTACCTGGACGACATGATCGCGACGCTGGGGCGGGGCGTGATGGGGCTGACGGTGCAGTGCGCGCGTTGCCACAACCACAAATTCGACCCGGTGGGGCAGGCAGATTATTACCGGCTGCAGGCGTCGCTGTGGGGGTATGTGGAAGTGGACCATCCGCTGGTTCCGGAGGCCGAGGCGAAGGCGCACGAGGCGGCGATGGGGCGGATGGCGGCGGCGGTGAAGCCGTTGCGGGAGGAGATCCGGGAGATCGAACAGCCGTACCGGCAGGTGCTGCTGGAGGCGAAGTACCGGAAGTGGCCGGAGCATATTCAGAAAGCCGTTTTTACGCCGGAGAAGGAGCGGACGCCGGGGCAGGTGCTGCTGGCGAATCAGATTATCCGGACGACGTCGGTTTCGCCGGGCGAGATCGACCGGGCGCTGAAGGCGGAGGACCTGGCGCGGAAACGGTCGCTGGAGGCGCGGATCCGGGAGATCACAGAACTTGTGCGGCCTGACGTGATCTTCACG
>CAYMTH010000071.1:0-11719 GCA_964393235.1 uncultured Solibacteraceae bacterium
CGGAGCCTTCACCGCGCAGGCATTCAGCGTGCCGCGCAGTTTGTTGACCACGAGGGTGGCCAGCGCTTCGCCTTCCACTTCCTCAGCGATGATGAGGAGCGGACGGCCGGACCGCGCGATCTGCTCGAGCAGCGGCAGCAGGTCCTTCATGTTCGAGATCTTCTTCTCGTGGATCAGGATGTAGGGCTCTTCGAGAACCGCTTCCATCCGGTCCGGATCGGAGATGAAGTAGGGCGACAGGTAGCCGCGGTCGAACTGCATGCCTTCCACGGTGTTCAGCTCGGTGTTCATCGTCTTCGACTCTTCCACCGTGATGACGCCGTCCTTGCCGACCTTCCGCATCGCTTCCGCGATGATGTGGCCGATCGTCGAGTCGCCGTTGGCCGAAATCGTGCCAACCTGCGCGATCTTCTCGTCGCTCTCCACCTTCGTCGACATCTTCAGCACTTCGTCCGTCACAACGCCGACGGCCTTCTCGATGCCGCGCTTCAGCGCCATCGGGTTCGCACCAGCGGCGACAGCCTTCACGCCTTCGCGGAAGATCGCCTGCGCCAGCACCGTCGCCGTCGTCGTGCCGTCACCGGCAACGTCCGAGGTCTTCGAGGCCACTTCGCGCACCATCTGCGCGCCCATGTTCTCGAGCGGATCCTTCAGTTCCACTTCCTTGGCGACCGTCACGCCGTCCTTGGTGATCGTCGGACCACCAAACTTCTTCTCCAGAACCACGTTCCGGCCCTTCGGTCCGAGCGTGACCTTCACGGCTTCGGCCAGCTGGTTCACACCGCGCAGGATGGCCTGGCGGGAATTTTCACTGTAAACGATTTGCTTAGCAGGCATTTCTCTTGGAACTCCTTATTGCTACTGAATCTCGTTAGCCGATCACCGCGAGAACTTCGTCTTCGCGCATGATCAGGTATTCGTTGCCGTCGATCTTGATGTCGCTGCCCGAGTACTTCCCGAACAGAATCTTGTTGCCGACTTCCAACTCCAGAGCGGAGAACTCGCCCTTGTCGTTCCGCTTGCCCTTGCCAACGGCCACGACTTCGCCTTCCTGCGGCTTTTCCTTCGCGGTATCGGGGATGATGATGCCGCCCTGTACCTGTTCCTGTTCTTCGAGCCGCTTCACAACGATGCGGTCGTAGAGGGGACGAATTTTCATTGAGTGACCTCCAGTGACTTTCTTTTGCTGCTGGTGTGAAAAATGATGGATCCGGGATCCTGAGGATGCTCCTCCGCCGGCAATCACGAGCACATGCGGGAGCGGGGGCACGGGGATGTGCGCCCTGTGAATATTATTAGCACACTCTCGTGAGGAGTGATAAAAAAATGTCGTAAGTGTTTGATTACAATACGAAAAAAATTCTTGCACTCCCGGTTTTTTTCGCGGCCTACGCAGATTTCTTAGTGGCAGACACTCATGTTTATCTGAGTCCGCAACTCTCCTCCCAGATTTTCCCGCTCCCTTCCCCCCTCCCGCCGTATCCTATCGTCATGCGCCTCTTCCTCCTGCCCCTCGCCCTCGCCGCCCTGCACGCCGCATCGCTCACCCCTGAAACCGTCTTCGACTGGCGCACCCCCTCCTCCCCGCAGATCTCCCCCGACGGCCGCCGCATCGTCTACACTCTCGAAACGCCCGACCGCTTGGCGGACGCCTTCCACGCGAACCTCTGGATCGTCTCCACCGACGGCAAGGACCACCGCCCCCTCACCTCCGGCAAATGGCGCGACTCGCTCCCCCGCTGGTCCCCCGACGGCGCCAAGCTCGCCTACGTCTCCACCCGCGCCGGCAAGCCGCAGATCTTCGTCCGCTGGATGGACAACGGCGCCGAGGCCAAAATCACCGACCTCGAAAACGCCCCCGCCTCCCTCGCCTGGTCCCCCGACGGCGAATGGCTCGCCTTCACCTCCCGCATCGCCGCCCGCCCCGCCTGGTCCATCAACATGCCCAAGGCTCCCGCCAGCGCCGCCTGGGCCGAGCCCCCCGTCGTCGAAACCCGCCTGAAGTGGCGCGCCGACGGCGCCCCCGGCATCGGCCAGCGCCCGCTCGGCCACAGCCACCTGTTTGTCGTCCCCGCCACCGGCGGCGCGCCCCGCCAGCTCTCCACCGGCGACTATGACCACACCGGCGAGCCCGCCTGGACCCCCGACGGCAAGCACCTCATCGTCACCGCCGCCCGCCGCGCCGATGCCGACACCACCCTCTACCCCGACGACCTCTGGCGCTTCCCGCTCGACGGCGCCGCCCCCGTCCAGCTCACCCGCGCCGACGGGCCTGAAGCCAACCCCACCGTCTCCCCCGACGGCCGCTACATCGCCTTCACCGGCTTCGTCGACAAAGGCAACTCCTCCCACAACACGAATCTCTACGTCATGAACGCCGACGGCACAGGCCTCCGCCAGCTCGCCGCCGCGCTCGACCGCACGCTCTCTTCCCCCGTCTGGGAGCCCAACGGCCGCGCCCTGCTCGCGATCGTCGAGGACTCCGGCGAGTCCCATCTCTACCGCGTCCCGCTCGATGCGCCCGCCGTGAAGCTCACCGCCGGCAACGCCCGCTTCGGCACGGCCTACGCCTCGGGCGAAAACTTCACGATGGCGCCGAACGGCCAGATCGCCGTCACCCATTCGACCCCGTCCCAGCCCAAGGACGTGGTGACTTTCTCCGCCTCGAACCCTGCCGCCGTCCGCCGCCTGACCAGCGTCAACGCGGGCCTGCTCGCCGCCCGGCCCACCGGCAAGGTGGAGGAGATCCAATGGAAGAGCTTCGACGGCAAACAGATGCAGGGCTGGCTGATCTTTCCGCCGGACTTCGACCCGTCGAAGAAGTACCCGCTCATCCTCGATATTCACGGCGGGCCGCACGCCATGTACGGCGTCGAGTTCAACCACCAGATGCAGATCTTCGCCGCCCGCGGGTTTGTCGTCTTCTATTCGAACCCGCGCGGCTCCACCGGCTATGGCGAGCAGTTCGGCAATATCATTCACGGCAACTATCCGGGCGACGACTATAAGGGCCTTATGACGGGCGTCGACGCCGTCGTGGCGCGCGGCTACATCGACCCGAAGAAGCTCTGCGTCACCGGCGGCAGCGGCGGCGGACTGCTGACGGCGTGGATCGTGACGCAGACGGGCCGCTTCGCCGCGGCGGTGTCGCAGTACCCGGTGACGAACTGGATCACGCAGACCGGCTCGAGCGACATCGGCCTCACGATGATGCGCTGGATGAAGGCCGCCCCGTGGGAGAACCCGAAGCAGTACATCGACCACTCGCCGGTCTTCTTCGCCCACAAGGTGACGACGCCGACGATGGTGCTGACCGGCGAAGAGGACTGGCGCACGCCGATCGGCCAGAGCGAAGAGTTCTATTTCGCGCTAAAGGCCCGCAAGATCGACACGGTCCTGGTGCGCGTGCCGAAGGAGCCCCACGGCATCCGCGGCGCCTACCCCTCCCACCGTATCGCCAAGATCGAGCACATCCTGGCGTGGATGGAGAAGTATACGAAGTAGGGTTTACCGGATCGTTACCACCGGCAGGCCGTCGATGGAACGTGTTCCGAATCGGACCGGGTGAGGCGTTGCCGTCAAAGAGGAGAGGTATAGAGGATTAATCGAAAAGCCCTCGCTCGGACGGGCGCTGTTTCGCCTCGCGAATCAACCGCTGCAACTCCAGCACGTCCTCTTTGGTCACCTTCGGCTCACCCCGCATCCCGGCGAGAAGAGCCTTCGGCGCCCCCCGCTGCCCCACTAGAGTGTGCAACTTCTCCACCGTCGTTTGCTGAGTCGCCGAGAGCCTTTCGATCGCGCGCTTGGACTTCTCCTCTCCCGCCATTATCCCCCCAACTCCACCCCCACCCGCGCCACCGCGCTCGGCCCCAGCGTGAACCGCACCGTATCCCCCGCCGCCCGCACCGCCAGCGCCGACGGCTCCACCGCCCGCGGGTTCGTCCACGTATTGTGCGCATGCGGATCCGCCGCCCCCAGCACCGTCCCGCTCGCCGTCTTCACCATTCCCCCGTTCACCCGCACCTCCACCTCCCGCGACTCCCCGAACGACGGGTTCACCACCGTCACCGTCAACCGCTTCTCCCGCACCGACGCCGACGCGCTGAGACCCTCCAGCCGCATCTCCCGCCCGTCCGGCCGCTGCCACGCTTCCGGCGCCGCCGCCGTCACCGTCCGCACGCTCTCCGCCCCCTGATGCGCCGCGTACATCGCAAACACATGATAGGTGGGCGTCACGCAGAACTTGTCCTCGTGGATCAGGAACAGCGACTGCAGACAGTTCACCAGCTGCGCGATATTGGCCATCGCCACCTTGTCCGCATGCCGGTGGAACACGTTCAGCGTCAACCCCGCCAGCGCCGCATCCCGCACCGTATTCTGCTGCCCCAAAAGCGCTTCCGGAAACGGCTCCGTCCCCGGCTTGTGCCACGACCCCCACTCGTCCACCACCAGCTTCACCCGGTGCGCCCGGTCCACATCCCCCATCGCGCCCCAATGCGTCTGAATCAGCGTCTCCATATTCGCCGCGTCCCGCAACAGCTCCAGATGCTCCACCCGCGTAAACCGCAGCGCGTCGCCCTTGCCCGCGAACCAGTCCGTCGTCCGCCCCGCCGACGTGTTCCACGAATAATGGTGCAGCCCCCACCCCCACATCTTCCCCAGCCCGCCCTGCTGCGCGGCCTTCCGGAAAAATCGCCGCGTCCATTCATAATCCGCCCCGTTCGGCCCCGACCCCACCATCGACAGCGGCTTCCCATACGCCGGCACCCACGCCGAGTAGCGTTTGAACTCGATCGCGTAGTCCTCCGGCGAAAAATTCCCGCCGCACCCCCAGCTCTCGTTCCCCACGCCCCAGTACCGTACGTTCAACGGCGCCGTCTCGCCATCGGCAGCCCGCTTCGCCGCGTTCGTCGTCGCGCCCGCCGGCGAGTTGCAATACTCCACCCAGTGCCAGAAATCCTGCGCCGGCAGCGACCGCAGATTGGCTGCAAAATACGGCTCCGCCCCCACGCGCCGGCAGAACCGCGCGAAATCGACGGAACCGAAGTGGTTCGGATCGTACACCTGCGCGCCCGTCCGGTTCGCGTTCGCCGGCCACTCTTTCGAGTCCACCCAGAAATTGGTGCGCTTCGGCCGCGACGCCCGCGGCCCCGTGCCGTCCTTCCAGTCGTATTGATCGGCGAAACAGCCGCCCGGCCACCGCACCACCGCCGGTTTCGTCTTCGCCAGCGCGTCGACGATGTCGTTGCGGATTCCGTCGCGGTTCGGGATCTTCGACCCCTCGCCCACCCAGATGCCGTCATAGACCACGGCCCCCAGGTGCTCCACGAAGTGGCCGTAGATCTCCGGCGCAATCCTCCCGATCGGCTCCCCGAGCAGCACCTCCACCCGCGAAGCGGACGACTGCGATCGGGCAAACGGCGCGGCCCCGAGGCCGGCCAGCAACTGGCGGCGGTTCAGCATCATCTCGGCATCATATCCGGCTGCGATACGCTGGGGAACGGTGCGAGCGTGGCTTTATCTGACCGGCCTTCTGTGGCTCAACGCCTATCTGGTCCGGCACGTCTTCACGCTCACCTATACCGGCGCCACGCACTCGATGCACGGCTTCTGGATCGCCTTGGGCCGCGCCGTCGGCAACGCGTGGTGGGCGCCCGGCTGGGTCCATGAGTGGGCCGGCGGCATGCCCGTCGAACTCACCTACGCCCCGCTGGTTCCGTGGCTCTCGAACCACATCGGCCTCTACGCCGTCTTCGGCCTGATCTTCGCCCTCGGTCCCGCGGCGGTTTTCCTCATGGCCTGGCAGCTCTCCGGCAAACCCGGCTGGTCGTTCGTCGCTGCGGCCGCCTACTCCCTCTGCTCCCCGACCGAGCTGCTGCTTCCCGACGCCGGGTTCGCGTGGGCTCACTTCCTCGACGCCCGCCGCATGTATGTCTCGTTGGTATGGGACGAAGCGCCGCATCAACTCGCCCTCGCCATGGTCTGCCTCGCGGTGGCTGCCTGGGCCGCCGGGCGCCCGCGCGCGGCAACCGCGGCCATCGCCCTCGGCGCCCTCGCCAACCCGTTCGGCGTCACCGGCGCGATGCTGGCAGGGCTGTGTTTCGTCCTGGTCACCGGCAACTGGCGTCTGGTAGCCGTTACCGGCGCCGTCGCCTACGCCCTGGTCAGCCCGTTCTACCCGCCCTCGCTGCTCGGCGTCCTGCGGGCCAATAGCGTCCTGGCGCCGGAGAGCGCCTGGACGCCGCGCTCCTGGATCGCTCTCGCCGCTCTGGCCGCGGCGCTGGCGCTCGCCTGGTTTCTCACCCGCCGCTGGGAACCGGTCCGGCGCTTCGCGCTCTTGTTTGCCTGTATCGCCACCGCTCTCCCGGTGGCCTACTACAAGTGGGACGCGGTGCTGCTGCAGCAGCCGGGCCGGTACAAATCGGAGATGGAGCTCGGCCTGGTGCTCGCGGCCGTGTTTCTGCTGGAACGGGTTCTATCGCCCGCGCCCCGCTGGGTGCTCGCGCTGCTCGCCTGCGCAGGGATCTACCTCGGCGTGGAGCAGACCGTCCGGCACCGGCGCTTCGCCCGCAACGCGATTCAGCAGAAGAGCCCCGAGGGGTCAATCGAGCAGGCGGCGGCCCGCAACGCGCACGGGATGGTCTTCACCGTCGGCTCCCTCGCCCAATGGATGAACGTGTACGCCCCGGTGCGACAGTACTCGGGCGGCTCGTTCACGACGTTGCCGAACCCGGTGCAGCAGCGCATCGCGCTTGAGATGACGCAGGAGCGCTCGCCCGAGCGATTCATCCACTTCATGCAGGCCGCCGGCGTCGATTCCGTGATCATCCCCGGCCGCAACAGCCCCGAATTCTGGAAGCCGTTCGCCGGCGATGTTTTCGCCGGGCGGCTCCCGGTGGCCTGGGAGGACCGCGACACGCGGCTCTATCGCATTCCCCGCCGCCGGCAGACGCAGGCGCATTCCATCCCGAGCCTCCCCGCGCTCGAGCCCTATGTGCAACTGCTCGAAGACCCCGCCGCCCCGCCGCTCGACGTCAAATGGCTCACCCGGAACCATGCCCGGATCGAAGGCGCCTGGCGCCCGGCCGACATGGTGCTGGTGCACATGAACTGGCACCGCGGCTGGAAGGCCTATCTCGACGGCAGCCCGGTTCAGACCGGCCCTGACGGCCTTGGGCAGCTGGTGATCGTGCCCCGCGGCAATGGGGTACTCGAACTCAAGTACGACGGCTGGCCCGAAGGCTGGCTCACCCGCCTCCTCGCCCTCCTCGGACTTTTCCTGTGGTGCCAGGCACCTTCGCCTTTTATTTACCGGACAATTCCTTCTTCAGCGCCGCCACGATCTTCCGGGCGTGATTGACCATCTCACTCGTCCCGGAATGCTTCGGCTGCCGCGTCATCGACCACAGCACGTTCCGCGACTTCCGCTCCACCAGGAAGATCGTCCCCTTCCCGCGCCCGATCGTCGACGAACCCATCCGCGGCGCGGCCGGAACCACCAGCCCTTCCTTCTTGTCGTCTTTCTTCTCGTCCTTCTTGTCGTCGTCCTTCTTCTCCGGCGCCGGCGGCGCATAGAGTTCCAGGAACTTCTTTTCAAACGCCTCGCCCACCGTGTCCGTCAACAGCGCATCCGCCTGCCGCGGATCCGTCGTCACCGTATAGACGCCCTGCTTGCTCAACTCGCTCGCCAGGTACTGATCCAGCCCGTTCCCCATCCGGAACAGGTAAACCGTCTTCACTTCCCGCGCCGCCGGGTCGATCCCGAACGCCGCCGCCACCGACAAAACCGTAACGAGCAGTGCTTTTCTCACTCCCTCATCATACCCGCCCGGGCCCGCTCAGGCGCATACTGAAGGTAGCCGGACGCCATGTGGACCCGCCGCCAGTTCGCCGCCAGCCTCGCCGCCCTCTCCCAGTCGGCCCCAAACCCCCGCCCGAACATCGTCCTGATCCTCGCCGACGACCTCGGCTGGGGCGACGTCGGCTTCCACAAAGGGCGCGTCCCCATCCCCAACATCGACCGTCTCGCCGCCGACGGCGCAGAACTTACCCGCTTCTACACCCAGCCCTTCTGCTCCCCCACCCGCGCCGCCCTCCTCACCGGCCGCATGCCCATCCGCTTCGGCATGCAGTTCACCGTCATCCGCGCCTGGTCCCCCCACGGCATCCCGCTCGACGAACACCTGCTGCCGGAAACCCTCCGCGCCCTCGGCTACCAGACGGCCTGCATGGGCAAATGGCACCTCGGCCACGCCCATCGACGTCTGCTCCCCAACGCCCGCGGCTTCGACCATTTTTACGGCCACGTCAACGCCGACATTCATTACTTCTCCCATAAGCACCTCGGCGGCCTCGACTGGCAGCGCAACGGCGCCGGCGTCGACGAGGACGGGTACACCACGAACCTCCTCGCCGCCGAGGCGTCTTCCTGGATCCGCAAGCGCGACAAAGCCCGCCCGTTCTTCCTCTACCTGCCCTTCAACGCCGTCCACACGCCGCTCTCCGCTCCCGACGACGTCATGTTCCGCCACCGCAACATGCCGCACGAAAAGCTCCGCGTCCTCGCCGGCGCCATCGACGCCATGGACGCCGCCGTCGGCCAGGTACTCGATACCCTCGCCGCCGAAAACCTCACCGGCGAAACCATCGTGCTGTTCCTGAGTGACAACGGCGGCGCGCTCGTCCAGGGCAGCGTCAACGCTCCGCTCCGCGGCAGCAAGGGAACGACGTTCGAAGGGGGCATCCGCGTCCCCGCGGTGGTCCGCTACCCCGGGAAGATCCCGGCCGGCGGGAAGCTCGCCCAGGTCATGACCGCCGCGGATCTCTTTCCCACCCTGCTCGGCGCTCTCGGCGCGTCCTCCCAGGGCAAGAAGCCGCTCGACGGCCTGAACCTCTGGCCCCAACTCACCGGCGCCGCCCCCGTCCCCCGGGAGCCGCTCTTCTTCGCCGTCAAGTCCAACGAAAAGAATGACTTTCGTTATGCCGTGCTCGACGGCGACTGGAAGCTGATCCGCGTCGTCGAGGCCGGCCGCCCCGCCCACGCCGAGTATCTCTTCCACCTCCCCAGCGATCCCGCCGAGGCCAAGGACGTACTCGACGCCAACCGCCCCCGCGCCCAGCGCCTCGCCGAGGCGCTCGACCAGTGGCTCACGCTCCACCCCGACGGCGACATTCTCTCCTCCACCCGTCCCCACCCCGGCTGGGTGCCGCCGAAGGATTACGCCGCCGCCGCGCGCTCCGACTAGTTACAATAACGGTTTGTATAAAGATCTCCGCATCACGGTGATCATCCCTTGTCTCAACGAAGAGCAGGGGATCGAGAAGGTGCTCCGGCGCATGCCCGAGTTCGTCGACGACGTCATCGTCGTCGACAACGGCTCCACCGACCGGACCGCCGACGTCGCCCAGTCTTTCGGCGCCCGCGTCATCCGCGAGAACGTCCGCGGCTACGGCCGGGCGTACAAGCGCGGCTTCGCCGACGCCACCGGGGACATCATCGTCACCCTCGACGGCGACCATTCCTATCCCCCGGACGCGATTTCCTACCTCCTTGAAGCCTTCCTGCACCTCCAGGTCGACTTCCTGAACGCTTCCCGCTTCCCCGTCCGCGACCGGGAAGCGATGAGCTTCAAGCACAAGTTCGGCAACTTCGTACTCTCGCTCGCCATGAGCCTGCTCTACTTCCGCTGGGTCCGTGACTCGCAGTCCGGCATGTGGGTCTTCCGCCGGTCGATCCTCGAAAACTTCGTGCTCGAGTCCGACGGCATGGCGTTCAGCGAGGAGATCAAGATCGAGGCGCTGAAGGATTCAAACGTTCGTTTTGCCGAGATCTCGATCTTGTACACGTCGCGGCTCGGGGAAATCAAGCTCAATCCCTGGCGCGACGGCTTCTACAACCTCTTTTTCCTGGCCAAAAAGCGCTTCAAATCGCGCAAAAAGTGATCATTTTATGCGTTCTGTGACGGCTATTTTGCCCACTTTCGGACGCCATGAGCTCACTTTCGAGGCGGTTTCGCGCCTCCAGACCCAGTCATTGCCCCCGGAACACATCCTGGTGGTCGATGACGGCTCGCCTACCCCGTTTCCGGCCCTTCCCGGCGTGGAAGTCCTTCGGCATGAGTCAAATCGGGGCTTCGCGGCGGCCGTCAACACCGGGATCCGGCACACGCACACACCGCTCGCCGCCGTGCTGAACAACGACGTGACGCTCGCGCCGGACTGGCTCGAGCGGCTACAAGCCGTTCTGTTTGAACAGGATAGCGACTTCGCGTGCGGTAAACTTTACCGCCCCGACGGGCTGCTCGATGGTACTTTTGACCTGCTGTCGCGCGGCGGCCTGGCTTGGCGCGCCGGCGCCGGGCGCCCCGACGGCGAGCTCTGGTCGCGGCCGCAACCTGTTCTTTTTACGTCGTTTACGGCGGTTCTGCTGCGCACCGACGGGCTCTGGCTCGATGAGACGTATCATTCGTATTACGAGGACGTCGAATGGAGCCTGCGCGCGGCTATCCATAACAAAACAGGATACTTCGAGCCGCGCGCGACGGGTGTGCACACGGGCAGCGCGACGGCCGGCGCCTGGAGCGCCTACTCGACGCGGCAACTGCTGCGGAACCACCGGCGCCTGGCGCTGCAGTACCTGTTGCCGGAGTACGGGCGCGAGTACCGGATCGCCCGGACGCTGTTCCGGGCCCTTTGTTTGCAGCACGGGCAGTGGCCGGACGTGCCCCGGGAGCACGTCGAACCGCACGAACGGCCAGCGCGGCTCGGCGAGATTCTACAAACGTCGGAAGAGTTGCTTTTCGAGCTGCAGCGGGAGACCGGGATGGACCGGCTGTGGCGCTGGTACTTCCAGCTGACCGGGGGGGCGGGGTGAGGCGGGCGCTCGCGGCGGTGTTTGTTACCTATAATTCAAGGGATTACATCGAAGCGGCGGTGCGGGCGTGCTTGCGTCAAGATATTTTTACAGTTGTCGTCGATAACGCGTCCCTCGATGGGACGGCGGCGGCGGTTCCGGTGGACGCGCGGGTGCGGCTGGTGGTGAGCGACCGGAATCTGGGGTTCGCGGGGGGCGTGAACCGGGCGGTGCGGGAGGTGGAGGCGGAGTGCTACCTGTTGTTGAACCCGGATACGGAGCTGCTCGACGGGGTTGGGCCGCTGGTGGCGGCGATCGGGGAAAAGGGACACAGTGCCGCGGCGGGCGTGCTGACGGACGAGTCAGGCGCGCCGCAGAAGGGCTTTAGTTTCCGGCGTTTGCCGACGGCGGCGACATTGGCACTTGAAGTGCTGGGGATAAACCGGATCTGGCCGGGCAATCCGGTCAACCGCCGGTACCGATGCTGGGAAGCCGATTTGCGGAAGGCGCAGGTGGTGGAACAGCCGGCAGGAGCGCTTTACCTGTTCCGGAGGGTTGATTGGGAGCGGCTGGGCGGATTCGACGAACAGTTCTATCCGGTCTGGTTTGAGGACGTCGATTTTTGCCGGCGCCTGCTGGATGCGGGGGGTACGACCTGGTTCACGCCGGAAGTACGCGTCTTGCATCATGGCGGGCATTCCGTTCATACGATTGATGTTGGATGCCGCCGGAAGGCCTGGTATGGTAGCCTGCTTAGGTACGCCGCAAAGCATTTTCGTCCCTTGTCCAGACGGTTTGTAGCGGTCACCGTAGCGCTGGCGGTGGTTCCCCGGGTGTTGTTCAGCAGGGAAGGGGAGTCCGGTCCGG
>CAYMTH010000071.1:11729-13140 GCA_964393235.1 uncultured Solibacteraceae bacterium
GGCCCGGCAAGAGTAAAATCGATCAAAGAAATCTGGAGATTGGCATGGAAATGCTTCCAGGGGGCTTCTTCGACGGAGGAAGGGCCTCATACGGGAGCATGACAAACCGGGGAGATCGTAACGGGTTCCGCCCGGGGCCGTGCTGGTGCTGACCACTATTCATGTCCCAACTCGATTTAGTCTCCGTCACCTTGGTGACCTATAACAGCGGCCGGTTTATCAAGAAGTGTCTTGAATCGGTGCTGGCGCAGAAGTACCCGGACCTGGAACTGATCGTGATCGACAACGCGTCGACGGACGGGACGATCGATATTCTGGAGCAGTTCGAGGGGCGTTGCCGCATTGTTTACAACGATGAAAACCTGGGGTTCGCGGCGGCGCAGAACCAGGCGATCGGGATGTCGCGGGGCGATTGGGTACTGACGCTGAATCCGGACGTCCTCTTAATGCCTGGGTTCATCCAGCAGTTGGTGGAAGCCGGGCAGCTGCATCCGCGGGTGGGCGCGGTGTGCGGGAAGCTGCTGACGATCAAGTCGACGTTCGAGCTGCCGGATAAGGCGATTATCGATTCGACGGGGATGTACTTCACGCCGATGCTGCGGCACCTGGACCGGGGGAGCCAGCAGCCGGACAACGGGGAGTATTCAAATTTCGAATATGTCTTCGGGGCGACGGCGGCGGCGGCGCTGTACCGGCGGGAGATGATCGACGACGTCTCGATTCAGGGCGAGTTCTTCGATCACGAGTTCTTTGTTTACCGCGAGGACGCCGACGTGGCGTGGCGGCACCAGTTGCTGGGGTGGCGGTGCCTGTATACGCCGTACGCGCGGGCCTACCACGTGCGGAACGTGCTGCCGGGGAACCGGCGGGCGCTGCCGGCCGAGATCAACATGCACTCGGTGAAGAACCGGTTCCTGATGCGGATCAAGAACATCAGCTGGGACCTGTACCGGCGGAACTGGGCGGCGATCACGTTGCGGGACCTGGTGGTGATTGGGGCGTGTCTGGTGCGGGAGCACAGTTCGCTGAAGGCCTTCTGGATGGTCCTGCGGGCGTGGAAGAGCGTGATGGCGAAGCGGGCGGAGATCATGAAACGGCGCCGGGTGACCGACGAATACATGGCGTCGTGGTTCGATTCGAAGCCGGTGAGCCGGCCGGCGCCGAAGCCGTCGGCGCGGGTGCTGGCGCGGCTGAAGGCCGCGCGCGGCTAGGACACGGATGCGGATCGCCATCCTGGGGACGCGCGGGATTCCGGCGAACTACGGCGGTTTCGAGACCTTCGCGGAGGAGTTGGGCAAGCGCCTGGCCGAGCGGGGGCACGAGGTGACGGTCTATTGCCGGGAGCGGCATCCGGCGCCGGCGTATCTGGGGGTCCGGCTGGTTTACCTGCCGACGATCCGGCACAAGTACT
>CAYMTH010000072.1:0-463 GCA_964393235.1 uncultured Solibacteraceae bacterium
GAATCCCGTCTCCCGCTCCATTCAATAATTGCGTTGTTTGGACGTTTGTTTGGTGATACTTAACTGGCGGTTCCTGAGAGCATGTTGACCCCTGCCGATGGTGCTTTCCTTCGCGGGCCGTTCGGGTCGATTCGAGGCTGGTGCACCGATGAAGCGGCGTGGCTTTCCGCGTTCCTGCTACGCGCCCAGCAGAGCCGGGGCGATCTCGGGCCCGCCTTCGAGATCGGCGTCTTTAACGGCAAGTACTTCAGCGTCCTGGCCACGGTCAATCGTTCCGCCGGAGTGAGATCCACCGGCTTCGACACCTTCGACTGGTGCTCCGTCGCCGAGGTAGAATCCGCTCTCACCACCGCCCTCGGAGACCTCGATCATATTCACCTCGTCAAGGGCGACTCCGCGCATCTCGATCCCGCTGCCGTCCTGCGCGAACTCGGCGGTCAGCCCGCCGGTTTCGTCAGCATCG
>CAYMTH010000072.1:473-12903 GCA_964393235.1 uncultured Solibacteraceae bacterium
TGGCTCCCACGAACCGGACCACGTGTTCCACGATCTCGAACTCGCCGACGCCGTCCTCGCCCCCGCCGGAATTCTCTCGACCGACGACTTCCTAAACCCGATGGCCATCGGCGTCACCGAAGGCGCCATGCGCTTCCTGCTTTCCGGAAAGAGCAACCTGGTCCCGTTCTGCTACTGCTGCAACAAGCTCTTCCTCGCCCGCCCCGCTTTCCTGCCGTCCTACTTCGACGCGATCCCCGGTTTTTGCGAGCAGAATGCTCATCTCCCGGTCGTCGCTCGCATGCTGGAAACCAGGGATCGCAACGGGCTTAACTGGGTCCAGCAGAAATTTCTCGGCCGGACCGTATGGATCATCTCACCGCACTAGCGCTTCGTCCGCAAACAGTACAGCGCTTCCCCGGTCCGAATGAACAGTTGGTCGTCCACCGCGATCGGGCTGGCCAGCGTGTACCCGTCCAGCTTGCTCACGCCCAGCACCCCGAATTTCGGCCCCGCCTTGATCACCGTCGTCGTCCCCTCTTCGTTGATCATGTAGATCTTCCCGTCCGCCAGCAACGGCGACGAACTGTACGTCCCCAGCTCGATCCGCTGGCTCTCGTACACCGGCTTGCCCGTCTTCAACTCCAGACAGTTCACCGTCCCGTTGTCCTTCAACACATAAACATAGGTCCCGTCCGTCGTCGACGTCGGCACGTCCGGCCCCAACCGGTTCGTCCACAACTCGCTCTTCCCCGTCACGTCCCCGCGCCCGCCGGCCTTGAACGAGATGTACGGGTTCCCGCGGTTCGCCCCGACCACCACCTGGTCCCCCACCACCAGCAGCCCCGCGATCGTCCGGTTCATCTGAAAATTGCTCGGGTTAAACCCGCCGATCCGCCACAGCTCTTTCCCCGTCTCCGGATCCTGGCCCGTCGCGATGTCCCCGCCGAACACCACCAGCTCCTTCTTCCCGTTCACCAACGCCATCTGCGGCGTCCCGTAGTTGTCCTTCGATTCGACGATCCCCGGCGCCGGCCGCAACTCTTTCCAGATCGTCTTCCCCGTCGCCTTGTCGAACGCCGCCGTGTACGAAGGATTCTCCGACCGGTAGCCGTGCACCACCTGCACGTACAGCCGGTTGCCGTCCAGCAGCGGCGTCGACGCGTAGCCGTGGTTCAACCCCACCTGCCCGTAATCCGCCACCAGGTCGCGCTTCCACACCGGCTTCCCAGCCACCGTGAAACAGAACAGCCGTACGTTCCCGGTCATCACCCACACGTGCTTCCCGTCCGTAATCGGCGAAGGCGACGACGAGTTCTGCTTCCGGAACAACTGGTTCCCGTTGTCCACCTCCACCCGCCACTTCTGCTTCCCCGTCTTCCGGTCCAGCGCCAGCAGGAAGATCTTGTCGCTCGTCTTCTCGGCCGCCCGGCTGAGCTTCTTCGTGTCGTAGGTCGGGTTGACGAACCCCTCCTCCGCCGTCGTCGCGTAGATCGTGTCGCCCCACACTACCGGCGTCGCCGCGCTCCAGCTCGGCATCTTCACCTTCCACTCGACGTTTTCCGTCTCCGACCACTTCACCGGCAGGTTCTTCGCCTTCGGCGCCGACCCGTTGAACAGCGGCCCCCGCCACTGCGGCCAATACTGATCCTGCGCCAGCGCCGCCGTAAATCCGAGAAGGGTGAAGAAGAGTACTCGCAGTTGCACCTGAATAGTCTATGCTCTCCGGATATGCCCCGTGCAACCGCCCTCCTGCTGGCCTTCGCCGCCGTGCTGTCCGCCCAGGACAAGACCGTCGAGTACAAGCCCGGCCTCCCCCTCAACATCTACCAGCCCCCCGCCTGGAAGCCCTCCGACCGCCGCCCCGCCATCGTCTTTTTCTTCGGCGGAGGCTGGGTCGGCGGAACCATCAAGCAGTTCGAGCCCCACGCCCAGCACTTCGCCGCCAAAGGCTTGGTCGCCGTCTGCGCCGACTACCGCGTTAAATCCCGCCACAACACCACCCCCTTCGACGCCATCGCCGACGGCAAGGCCGCCATCGCCTGGGTCCGCGCCCACGCTGCGGAGCTCGGCATCGACCCCGCGAAAATCGTGGCCGCCGGCGGCTCCGCCGGCGGCCACGTCGCCGCCTCCGCCGCCATCCTCCCGCCCGCGGATCCGAAGATGGCCGCGCTCGTCCTGTTCAATCCCGTCGTCGACACCACCGCCGCCGGCTACGGCGCCGAAAAGGTCCCCGGCCGCGAGACCGAAGCCTCCCCCACCCACCACGTCGCCAAAGGCGCCCCGCCCGCCATCCTCTTCCACGGCACTGCCGACACCACCGTTCCTTTCGCCAACGCCGAGACCTTCTGCGCCCGGCTCCGCGCCGCCGGCTCCCGCTGCGAACTCGTCTCCTATCCCGGCCAGAAACACGGCTTCTTCAATAAGACCCGCAACGGCAGCGAGTTCTACGACGACACCGTCCCCAAGGCCGAGAACTTCCTCCGCTCGCTGGGCTTGATAAACTGAGCATCCGCGCCCGCGCAAACTATGCCCATCGATTGGTCCCTTCTCCCTGTCGCCTTCGCCGGCGGCGCCCTCGGCGCCGCGCTCGGCGCCAGCGCCGCGTTTGTCTTCACCGGATTCTTTGTCCTCGTGGGCGTCGCCATCGCGGCCGGCGGCGGCGGCAAGGAGTTCATTGGCAACGTCGCCTTCGGCCCCCTGCTCGGGCCCCATATCACCTTCGCGGGCGGCGTCGCCGCCGCGGCCTTTGCTGCTAAAGCCGGCCACCACGGCTCCGGCCGCGACCTCGGGCGCGGCCTCGCCGGCCTCAACCGTCAGGACGCGCTGCTCGTCGGCGGCCTCTTCGGCGTCATCGGCCACCTCATCCAGGCCGCCATCGCCGCCACCCCCGCCGGGCCGCTCAACGACTCCGTGGCCATCGCCGTCTTCCTCTCCGCCGTCATCGTCCGCCTCGTCTTCGGCAAGACCGGCCTCTTCGGGGACCGCTCCCAGCCCGGCGAGTGGCTCGCCTTCCAGCGCGACTGGCCGCAGTTGATCGCCCTCGGCGCCATCCTCGGCCTGAGCTCGGCGTGGCTCGCCAAGACCCTCGGCGCCGATAAAGGCGGCGACGTCATCGGCTTCGGCTTTGCCGCCACCGGTCTGATCTTCCTCCACACCGGCACCATGGTTCCGGTGTGGCACCATATCGCCCTGCCCGCCGCCATCGCGACCGGCCTTACCGGCGGCAACATCTACGCCGGCCTCGCCGCCGGAGTCGCCGGCGCCCTGCTCGGGGAGGTCTACGCCAAGCTGTTCCTGAGCCACGGCGACACCCATATCGATCCGCCCGCCGCCACGATCGCCACTCTGACAATTCTCTTGAAACTGGTGCTCTCATGATGAACCGCCGCGCTCTGCTCCTTTCCCCGCTCGCCCTGGCCGCCCAGGCCCCCAAGCCCTTCGCCTGGCCCGACGGCAAGAAGGCGGCGCTCTCGCTCTCCTTCGACGACGCCCGGCTCTCCCAGGTCGATGCCGGCATCCCGTTCCTGAACAAGCACAAGACCAGGGCGACGTTTTACGTCCTCTCCTCGGCCTACGCGAAGCGTCTGGAGGCCTGGAAGGCGGCCCTCGCCGCCGGCCACGAAATCGCGCATCACACCAAGGCCCACCCCTGCACGGGCAACTACGGTTTTGCGAAGAACAAGGCGCTCGAAGACTACACCCTCGAACGTCTCGCCGAGGACCTCGACACGGCGACGGATGAGATCCAGTCGACCTTCGGCATCAAGCCCACGAGTTTCGCCTATCCCTGCGGCCAGAAGTTCGTGGGCCGCGGCGCGAGCACGCAGAGCTACGTCCCCCTGATCGCGAAGCGGTTCCTGACCGGACGCGGCTATCTCGACGAAGCGGCCAACGATCCGGCGATCTGCGATCTGTCGGCGTTGATGGGCTGCGGTTTCGACAACCTGACCTTCCCGCAGATGAAGGCACACGTCGACGCGGCGATCAAAGAGGGGCGCTGGCTGATCTTCGCCGGCCATGAAATGGGTACGACGAACGGCCGTCAGATGACGGACCTCGGCGCCATGGGCGAGTTGATCGCCTATGCCCGCGAGCAGAACATCTGGCTCGACACCGTCGCGACCATCGCCCGCCACGTCCACCACTCCCGCCAAAATCCGTGACACTCCCCCTTATTTCCGTACTTTTTTCGTTTTACGCGCCTATCCGCTTGATTCCCCGTGACCTAACCCCAATGTGAGACAAGGGAAAACGTACCCCCCTCCCACCACCCTCCCCCCCTTTATCACGCTCCGCCCCCTAGCCCCCGGATGACTCCCGCGATACCCTCTACGCAGGGACAATCATGCTCACCCGCCGCGCCGCCCTCTCTTCCCTGCTCCTCCCCGCCGCCGCCCAACCTAAACCCTGGCGATCCCTCGACATCGCCCCCGTCTGGGCCGGCCACCCCGTCGGCTTCGCCCTCCTCCCCACCCCCACCCGCCAGTACGTCGCCTTCTACGACGACCAGCGCCGCATGACCGTCGCCGCCCGCGCGCTCGACGAAACCGCCTGGCGCTTCACCCGCCTCCCCTCCCAACTCGGCTGGGACAGCCACAACTCCGTCACCTTCGCCCTCGACCGCGCCAACTGCCTCCACCTCAGCGGCAACATGCACGGCCACCCTCTCGTCTATTTCCGCGCCGCCCGGCCCCACGACATCGATTCCCTCGAACCCCTCCACCGCATGACCGGCCGCGATGAATCCGGCTGCACCTACCCCCGCTTCCTCCGCGGACCCAAAGGCGAACTCCTCTTCACCTACCGCGACGGCCGCTCCGGCTCCGGCAATCAGATCTTCAACGTCTACGACGAATGCTCCCGCCACTGGCGCCGCCTGACCGACCAGCCCCTCACCGACGGCGAGTCCAAAAACAACGCCTACTTCGCCGACCCCGTCCTCGGTCCCGACGGCTTCTTCCACCTCGTCTGGGTTTGGCGCAACACCCCCGACTGCGCCACCAACCACGACCTCTCCTATGCCCGCAGCCGCGACATGGCCCATTGGGAAACCTCCTCCGGCCGCCCCCTCCAACTCCCCATCCGCCTCGCCACCGCCGAAATCGTCGACCCCGTCTCCGTCAACGGCGGCATCATCAACGGCAACAACCGCGTCGGCTTCGACTCCCAAAATCGTCCCGTCGTCACCTATCACAAGTTCGACGCCCAGGGCCGCACGCAGATCTACAACGCCCGCCTCGAGGCCGGCCGCTGGAAGATCTACCAGACGACGGATTGGGATTATCGCTGGGAGTTCTCCGGCGGCGGCTCCATCCATTTCGAGATCCGCCCTGGCGCGGTCCGTCGCGAGGGCCGCGATCTTCTCCTCGACTACGCCCACGACCGCTACGGCGCCGGCACGTGGCGTCTCGACGAAGCCACCCTCCGCCCGCTCGAAACCCGCCCCCGCGCCCGCCGCTGGCCCGCCGAACTCGACAAGCCCGAAACACCCGGCATGCAGGTCCACCCCCTGCCCACCAAAGGCCCCGGCGACTTCGTCCCCCGCTGGGAAACCCTCGGCCCCAACCGCGACCGCCCCCGCCCCGGCCCTCCCCCGGCACCCTCCCCGCTCCGCCTCTACTACCCCTGACCCGCCACCCGCTCCAGCCACCCGATCCCGAACTCCACCAGCTCGCCCGCATCGAACACATACCCCGTCCCCACGCCGAACGGCCCCTGCGCGCCCCGCCCCGCGGCCAGAAAATCGCGCCCGATCCGCTCAAAACAATCCAACGGCAGCGCATCCGTCACCGGATCCGCCGTGTCGAACTCCTCGAAATCCACCCAGCCCACCCCGGCCAGCTCCCGCCGGTACCGCACCACCCGCTTCCCCGGAATCCGCGCCTTGTGCTCCGCATAATGCAGCAGCGTGATGGTATCCAGCGGCGCCCCCAGCATCGCCACCTTCCCCCTGGCCTCGATCACCCTTTCAAACGGCGTCCCCTCGCCATAGCCGTACCAGAACGGATGCGGCGCAACAATCCATTCCGCCCGCGCCCCGATCGCCACCACCCCCGCGTCCGGATGGTCGCTCCGCACCGCCCCCGGCCACGTCCGCATCGTCTCGTGCAGCACCCCGTGGTCCAGCGCCGCCCGCGCCGTCCGCTTGTCGAACACCGGAATCCCCTCGTCCCCGTCCTCATAAAGCGGCTCGAAATCCACATACGCCACCAGCGTCCCATCCGGCCCCACCGCGTCCTGCAGCGCCCGCACCACGGTCTCCACCCCGCCGGTAACCGGCCCCACCGACCGCAACCCCGCATGGACCATCAACACATCCCCGGTCGCCACCCCCAGCCGCTCCAGATCCCGCCGCAAGCTCTCCCGCGTCGGCTTCATATCTGCCTCTCCTACCGCACCGGCTGCACGATCACTTCCGGCGCCCGGCACGCCTGCCGCGTGACGTCCGCCGGGCACGCCCGCCCCTTCATGTCCTTCCCCAGGCACACCCGGACCTCGTTCAAAAACCGCCCCGAACAGGTCACCGACACCGCCTCCGGCCGCAGCCCCGGATTCGCCGCCACGAACTCCTCCCGGATCTTCGCCGGCGCCACCGTCCGCGCCGTCTTCGGCGACTGCATCGCCGCCGGAACCTTCACCCCCGCGAACGCCGCCCGCGCCTTCCCGAAGTAGTCCGCCGCGCTCAGCCCGGTGCACACCCCGTGCTTCTCCCACTCGTGCCGTACCAGCCGCCGGCTCGGCATCACGTCCAGCATTCTCTCCACCAGCTGGTTCGACAACCCCTGCGAACCCTCGCAAAACTGCGGCCACCCCCGCTCATACTGCGGCCACAGCCCATGCAGCACGAACCCGTACCGCCGCCCCCCGTTGCACTGCAGGTTGTCCCGCTCCCCCGCCGGCGTCGAACAGTACTGCGGCGACCACGACATCGACAGCAGGTAGAAATCGAACTCCCCCGCCTTCCCCCGCGGTGTGTCCCGCCGCTGTCCGTAAACCGCCGTCAAGGCCAGAAAAACCAGCAATATACGCGCCATCATACCCATACAATGTTAGCGTGACGGAAATCGAATACATCGACCGCATCCACGCCCGCCTCCGCCGCGCCGGCCTCGCCGAAGGCAACGGCGTCGTCACCGGCATCGGCGACGATTGCGCCATCTTCCGCCAGCGCGGCGCCGCCCACGACCTCGTCTTCACCGCCGACATGATGCACGAGTCCGTCCACTTCACCTGGGACACCGACCCCGCCGAAGTCGGCCACAAAGCCCTCACCCGCTCCCTCTCCGATTGCGCCGCCATGGGCGCCAGCCCGCTCTTCGCCCTCCTCTCCCTCGCCTTCCCCGCCGAGGCCCAGCCCTGGGCCGACGGCTTCTTCGACGGCTTCCTCAAGCTCGCCCGCAAGCACAAAGTCATCCTCGCCGGCGGCGACCTATCCAATACAGACCGCATCTCCTGCGACGTCACCGTCTGCGGCGAGGTCCCCCGCGGCAAAGCCCTCCTCCGCTCCAAGGCCCGCCCCGGCGACCACGTCTGCGTCTCCGGCCCCCTCGGCCGCGCCGCCCTCGCCCTTGAAACCCGCGCCGCCTTCCTCCCCGAGCCCCGCCTCGCCCTCGGCGCCCACCTCCGCGAAATCGGCGTCAAATGCGCCATGGACCTCTCCGACGGCCTCTCGCTCGACCTCGCCCGCCTCTGCCGCGCCTCCAACTGCGCCGCCGCCCTCGACGACGTCCCCATCGCCCGCGGCGCCGCCCTCCCCCACGCCCTCCACGGCGGCGAGGACTACGAACTCCTCTTCACCCTCCCCAAGGCCCTCCCCCTCCCGCCCAAATGCCACGTCATCGGCCGCATCGAGAAAGGGCCCGCCGGCCAGATCACCTTCCACAACCAACCCCTCCCGCCCCTCGGCTGGGACCACTTCCAACGCACATGAGCCTCCCCACCCCCCACATCGTCCCCGACCTCATCGAAGCCTTCCGCCGCTCGAAAACCATGTTCACCGCCCTCGAGCTCGGCGTCTTCGAGGCCACCCCGACCTCCGCCCCCGCCTTCGCCGCGAAGATCCACGCCGACCCCCGCGCCACCGAACTCCTCCTCGACGCCTGCGTCTCCCTCGGCCTCCTCTCCAAACGCCAGGGCGAGTACGCCAACACCGCCGAAGCCGAGACGTATCTCAAGAAGTCCAGCCCCCACACCCTCGCCGGCTACGCGCTTTACTCCTCCCACGTCCTCTGGCGCCTCTGGGACCACCTCCCCGACGCCGTCCGCGAGGGCTCCCACCGCTGGCCCCAGGCCTTCGGCCTCGAAGGCCCCATCTTCAGCCACTTCTTCAAAACCGATGAGGCCATGCGCACCTTCCTCACCGGCCTCCACGGCTTCGGCATGCTCTCGTCCCCGCAGGCCATCGCCGCCCACGACCTCTCCGCCGTCCACCACTTCGTCGACCTCGGCGGCGGCACCGGCCACCTCGCCCTCGCCTTCCTCGACCGCTACCCCCACCCCCGCGCCACCGTCTTCGACCTCCCCCCAGTCCTCCCCCCCACCCCCCACACCCCCCCCCCCCCCGCCCCCCGGCCCCCCCCCGAAATCACCCGCGGCCGCGTCGAAACCATCCCCGGCGACTTCTTCAACGACCCCCTTCCCCCCGCCGACTGCTATGCCCTCGCCCGCATCCTCCACGACTGGTCCCCGCCCAAAATCGATCGCCTCCTCCGCAAGATCCACGCCGCCCTACCCCCCGGCGGCCGCCTCCTCATCTGCGAAATGCTCGTCAACCCCGACCGCACCGGCCCCACCCGCGCCATGATGCAGTCCCTCAACATGCTCACCTGTACCGAAGGCCAGGAACGCACTGCCGCCGAGTACGACGCCCTCTGCCGCGCCGCCGGCTTCTCCCGCACCGAAGCCGTCGTCACCGGCGCGCCCGTCGATGCCGTCCTTGCCTTAAAATAGCCGAGGTACCTCAATGTCTGTCACCATCGAAAAGCTGGAATGGAAGGGCTGGCCTAACTGCTGGCGCCTCTCGAACGGAACCGTCGAACTCATCGTCACCCAGGACATCGGCCCCCGCGTCATGCGCTACGCCTTCGTCGGCGGCCAGAACCTGTTCAGGGAGTTCACCGACGAGCTCGGCAAATCCGGCGAATCGACCTGGACCCTCCGCGGCGGCCACCGCCTCTGGAAGGGCCCCGAGGACCGCTACGCCACCTACGCGCTCGATAACTCGCCCATCGAGATCGAAGCCGCCGGCGACACCCTGATCGCCACCCAGCTCGTCGAGCCCGAAACCGGCCTGCAGAAGCGCATGGAGATCCAGATGGCCGCCGAAGGCGCCGGCGTCACCGTCAAGCATGTGATCTTCAACCGCGGCCTGCTCACCGTCGAAATCGCCGCCTGGACCCCCACCGTCATGGCCCCCACCGGCCTCGGCGTCACCGGCTTCCCCCCGCGCGGCACCCACCCCGAGGACCTCGAGCCCACCAACCCTCTCATCATGTGGGCCTTCACGGACCTCACCGACCCCCGCTGGAAGTTCACGAAGAAATACCTCACCCTCCGCCAGGACCCGGCCAACCGCAACCCGCAGAAGCTCGGCCACTGGAACCGCCACACCTTCGGCGCCTACTTCCTCAACGGCGACATCTTCCTGAAGCAGTACTTCCCCACCCCGGGCCTGCAGCACCCCGAGTTCGGCGCCTCCTTCGAGATCTTCACCAACCAGGACTTCCTGGAACTCGAAACCATGGGCCCGCTCACCAAACTCGCCAAGGACGAATCGCTCACCCACGTCGAGCATTGGAGCCTTCACAAAGGCGAACTGGCCGAAGTTAGCGACGCCGCGCTCGACGCCGCGCTGCTGCCGCTGCTCAAGCAGTGACGCGCCGCGAACTCCTGCTCTCCGCCGGGGCCGGCGCCGCCGCGGCCGCCCCCGCGCGGCACCGCGACATCGTCGTCGTCCTCTGCGATGACCTGGGCTACGGCGACCTCGGCTGCTTCGGCCACCCCTCCATCAAGACCCCCAACCTCGACGCCTTCGCCCGCCAGGGCATGCGCTTCACCGACGCCTACGCCGCCGCGCCCGTCTGCAGCCCCTCCCGCTGCGGCATGCTCACCGGCCGCACGCCCTTCCGCCTCGGCGTCTACGACTGGATCCCGCCCGGCTCCCCCATGCACCTCCGGCGCGACGAGGTCACCTTCGCCCGCATGCTCAAGGAGCAGGGCTACGCCACCTGCCACTCCGGCAAATGGCACGCCAACGGTAAGTTCAACTCCCCCGAACAGCCCCAGCCCGGCGACCACGGCTTCGACCACTGGTTCTCCACCCAGAACAACGCCGGCCCCTCGCACGAAAACCCGAACAACTTCGTCCGCAACGGCGAAAAGGTCGGCCCGCTGAAGGGCTATTCGAGCCAGGTCATCGTCGACGAGGCGCTCACCTGGATCAAGTCCGTCCCCAAAACGAAGCCCATCAACCTCTTCCTCTGCTTCCATTCGCCCCACGAGCCCATCGCCACCAGCCCCTCCTTCGTCGACCGCTACCCGCAGGCGAAAAAGGCCGGCGAGGCGCTCTACTACGGCAACGTCACCGAGCTCGACTACCACTTCGGCCGCTTCCTCGAAGGCCTCGAGGCCGCCGGCCGCGGCGACGCCCTCGTGCTCTTCACCTCCGACAACGGCCCCGAAACCCTGCTCCGCTACCCGGGCAGCTGGCGCAGCCACGGCTCGGCCCAGCCGCTGCGGTCCATGAAGCTCAGCCTCTACGAGGGCGGCTATCGCGTGCCCGCCATCGCCCGCTGGCCCGGGCGCATCAAGGCCGGCACGGTCTCCCGCGAACCCATCTGCGGCGTCGACTTTCTGCCCACCTTCGCCGCCATCGCCGGCGCCAAGCTCCCTCCGAAGAAGCTCGACGGGACCAGCCTCCTGCCGGCGTTCGAGGGCAAGGCCGTGCGCCGCGCGACACCCCTCCACTGGCACTACTTCAACGCGCTCGACGCCCCCCGCGCCACGCTGCGCGAAGGCGATTGGAAGATCACCGGCGCCTGGGCCCAGTCCACGCCCGCCCCGCGCGTCTCCGGCTTCCGCATGGAAGACCTCGCCACCTTCGCCGCCCGGCCGCTGTCTTCCTTCGAGCTCTTCAATCTGCGCACCGACATCGGCGAACGCACCGGCCTCTCCGCCCGCGAGCCCGTGAAGTTCGCCGAACTTCGCGATAAGCTGATCGCTGCCCACACCGAAGTATGCTCACCCGCCGCCAGTTCCTCTTCTCCTCCGCCGCCACGCTAGCGGCCCAGACGCGCCGCCGCCCGAACGTCCTGTTCATCGCGACCGACGACATGAACGTCGCTCTCGGCTGCTACGGCCACTCGATGGTCAAGACGCCGAACCTCGACCGGCTGGCCAAACGCGGCGTGCGCTTCGACCGCGCCTACTGCCAGTTCGCGCTCTGCAGCCCGTCCCGCACCTCGCTGATGACCGGCCTCGGGCCCGACACCACCAAGGTCTACAACCTGCAGAAACACTTCCGCAGCGAGATCCCCGACGTCGTCACGCTCTCGCAGTGCTTCCAGAAAAACGGCTACTTCGCCGCGCGCGTCGGCAAGATCTACCACTACGGCAACCCCGGCGACATCGGCACCAACGGCCTCGACGACGAGCCGTCCTGGAACGTCCGCATCAACCCCAAGGGCGTCGACAAGACCGAGGAGCAGCCCAAGCTCATCAACCACACGCCGGACCGCAAAGGCCTCGGCTCCCAGCTGAGCTTCTACGCCAGTCCCAAGCCCGACGAGGAACACACCGACGGCATGGTGGCGCTCGAAACCATCAAACTGCTCGAGCAGAACAAGGACAAGCCGTTCTTCCTCGCCGCCGGCTTCTACCGCCCGCACTGCCCCTTCATCGCCCCCAAGAAATACTTCGACCTCTACCCGCCGGACAAGATCGAGCCGCTCGCCTTCACCGAGGGCGAGAACCGCGTCGCACCGAGCTGGGCCTACTTCACCGACCCGCCCAACTGGGGCATGACGCGCCGCCAGACGCAGGAAGTGCTGCAGTCCTACTACGCCTCCATCTCGTTCGTCGACGCGCAGGTGGGCAAGCTGCTCGACGCGCTCGAACGGCTCAAGCTCGCCGACAACACCATCGTCGTCTTCTGGTCTGACCACGGCTACGGCACCGGCGAGCACGGCCAGTGGATGAAGCAGACCGTCTTCGAAGCCGCCACGCGGCTGCCGCTCATCGTCCACGCGCCGGGCGCGAAGGCGCGCGGCAAGGGCTGCGCGCGCACCGTGGAACTGCTCGATCTCTACCCGACGCTGGCCGACCTCTGCGGCCTCGCGCAAGTGCCGGCCAACCTGCACGGCAAGAGCCTGCGGCCGCTGCTCGACAACCCGGCATCGCCGTGGGACCGGCCCGCGATCAGCCAGGTGACGCGCGGCACGAAGGCCACCGG
>CAYMTH010000073.1:0-12875 GCA_964393235.1 uncultured Solibacteraceae bacterium
GTCGCGCGCGGGGTCCAATACGCCGACGTGCGCGTGGTGGAGAGCCGGTCGCGGGACCTGGCGACGCGGAACGGCCGGGTGGCGCAGGTGGCGGATACGGAGTCGGCCGGGCTCGCGGTGCGGGTGCTGATCGACGGCGGATGGGGGTTTGCGGCGACGGACGAATTGACGAACGCGGGCATCGAGAAGGCAGTGGAGCGGGCGCGGGCGATCGCCCGGGCGAGCACGCTGGCGCTGGCCGCGCCGGTGCGGTTGGCGAGCGAACCGGCGCACCGGGCGGTGTGGGTGTCGCCGTGCCGGATCGACCCGCTGGCGCTGAGCGTCGAGCAGAAGCTGGGGCACCTGCTGCGTGTCGACGAGGCGATGCGCGCCAACAAGGCCGTGACGCTCACCGAGACGTCGTTCCACGCCACGCGCACGCGGCAGATCTTCGTCAGTTCCGAGGGCAGCCGGATCGACCAGACACGCACATTCACCGGCGCGGGCTGCGCTTGCCACGTCTTCCAGGACGGCGACCTGCAGAAGCGATCGTACCCGAACTCGTTCGGCGGGCAGTATCAGCTGAAGGGCTGGGAACTGGTGGAGGAGCTCGACCTGCTGGCGCATGCGCCGCGGATCGCCGAGGAGGCGGCGGCGCTGCATGCGGCCGACGCGTGTCCGGCCGGGGAGATGACGCTGATCCTCGACAGCTCGCAGCTGGGGCTGCAGATCCACGAGTCGATCGGGCATCCGATCGAACTCGACCGCGTGCTGGGCAGCGAGGCGAACTACGCGGGGATGAGCTTCCTGACGCTCGATCAGTTGCGCACGCTGCGGTACGGATCGCCGATCGTGCACGTGGTGAGCGACGCGACGCTGGCGCACGGGCCGGGGCTGGGGACGTTCGGCTTCGACGATGAAGGCGTGGAGGCGCAGCGGACCGACATCATCCGCGAGGGGCTGTTTACGGGCTATCTGACGAGCCGGGAGACGGCCGGCGCGGTGGGCGACGCGAGGTCCAACGGCTGCCTGCGCGCGGCGAACTGGGACCGGCTGCCGCTGATCCGGATGACGAACACGAGCCTGGAGCCGGGGACGTCGACGCTCGAGGAGGTCTTCGACGTGCCGCACGGCATCTACATGGAGACGAACAAGAGCTGGTCGATCGACGACAAGCGGTACAACTTCCAGTTCGGCTGCGAGATCGCCTGGGAGATCCGGAACGGCAAGCGCGTACGGATGCTGAAGAACCCTGTGTACAGCGGCATTTCGACGGCGTTTTGGAACGCGTGCGAGGCGATCGCGAACCGCGACCACTGGACGCTGTGGGGCGTGCCCAACTGCGGCAAGGGGCAGCCCGAGCAGGTGATGGGCACCGGGCACGGCGCGAGCCCGTCGCGGTTCCGCGCGATTAAAGTGGGGAGCCTCTAAGATGACGGACCAGCAAGCCCGGGAATGGTTTGAAACGGCGTGCGCGGAGGCGCGGGCGCACGGCGTTGGCGACGTGGAGGTCTTCCTCGCCGAAGAGGAGAGCGCGCTCACGCGCTTCGCCAACAACGGCATTCATCAGAACGTCAGCGAGGATTCGCGCGCGATTTCGATCCGCGTCGCCATCGGGCAACGCACGGCCCGCGCGACCACGAACCGCTTCGAGAACATCCGCGCGGCGACGCGTACGGCGATCGAACTGGCGCGCGCCAGCGAGCCGGATCCGAACCTGTTGCCGTTGAACACGCCCGCCCCGGTCGAACCCGTCGAGCGGTTCGACGAAGCCACGGCGCGTTATACGCCGCGGGCGCGGGCGGAGGCGGTGCGCGACGCAATTGCTCAGGTCGCCGGCGCCGGGCACATCGCCGCGGGGATCTTCTCCACCAGCCGGTCC
This sequence comes from uncultured Solibacteraceae bacterium, assembly GCA_964393235.1. Lineage (GTDB taxonomy): Bacteria > Acidobacteriota > Terriglobia > Bryobacterales > Bryobacteraceae. The sequence continues at coordinate 1,862 of CAYMTH010000073.1, forward strand.
ACGCAGATTCTGGCCAATTCCAACGGTATCTTCCTGCGCCACGACGAGACCGGCGCCACCTTCTCCATCACGGCGACGGGCAGGGATTCGAGCGGCTGGGCCAAGGCGAGCGCCGTGCGCGCGGGGGACATCGACCCGGTCGCGCTGGCGCGCGCCGCGGCGGAGAAGGCTACGCGCTCGGCGCAGCCCCGCCGACTGGACCCGGGCCGTTACCGGGTGCTGCTGGAGCCGGCCGCCGTTCTCGACTTTGTCGGCCAGATCTTCGGCGACTGCTCCGCGACGGCCCTTGAAGAGGAGCGTAGCTTCCTGAACGGCCGCATGGAAGAGCGGATCTTCGGCCCGAACATCACGATCAGCGACGACGTGCGCCACCCTTTGCAGGACGGCGCGCCGTTCGATGGCGAGGGCGTGCCGCGGCGCTCGCTGACGCTGTTCGACGGCGGCCGCCCCGGCGAAATGCCCTACGGCCGCGGCGCAGCCCAGCGCGCCGGCCGCGCGCCCACCGGCCACGGCCTGGCGCTACCGAATGAGACCGGCGAAACGGCCAGCAATATCGTCATCGAAGGCGGAACGGAGGCGCCCGCGGAACTGTTGCGCAAGCTCGGCCGGGGCATCCTCGTCACGCGCCTCTGGTACATCCGCGAGGTGGATCCGTTCCGCAAGATCATGACCGGCATGACGCGCGACGGCACGTTCCTCGTCGAGGACGGGCAGATCGTCGCCGGCCTGCACAACTTCCGCTTCAACGAAAGCGTCATCGACGTGCTGAACCGCGTGGAGGCGATGTCGCCCACCGTGCGCGCCAGCGGCGAAGAGGCTTTCGATATGGCCGTGCCCGCGATGCTTGTCGACGGCTTTACTTTCAGCGAAGTGACCCTCTTTTAAGGACCCATGTTCCCGATCCTACTTCTCGCCGCGGCCATCGAAATCGGCTCGCAAAAGCAGCTCTTCATCGACCACAAGTTCATCGAAAGCGCCGAGGGCATCACGCTCACCGTGCAGCAACCCGCGCAGTCGCGCGAGAAACTGTTGCTGCCCGACGCGCCGTGGGAGCGCGACGCCCACCTCGGCAGCTACTCCACTGTCATCCAGGAAAACGGCAAGATCCGGCTCTGGTACGACATCCGCGCCGGCATTCCGGAACCCCGGAAAAATCCGCCGTTCATGGGCCTCGGCTACGCCGAATCGACCGACGGGATCCACTTCGTGAAGAAGCAGCTGGGGCTCGTCGAACGCAACGGATCGAAGGAGAACAACATCGTGCTGCCGCCGCGGCCCGATCTGCTGACGATCGGCGGCGGTACCGTCTGGCGCGACGATAATCCGAACGCCGCGCCCGACGCCCGCTACAAGAGCTGGAGCAAGATGTACGCCAAGGCCGGCAGCCCGCTGAAGGGCCCGCACCAGCTTTGGAAGTCGCCCGACGGCATTCACTGGAAGCCCGACGAACGCCCGTTCACGGGCCTGCGCGCCGCCGACACGCAGCCCTCCTGGTTCTGGGATCCGCGCATCAACCGCTACGTCGGCTACTCGCGCGAGTGGGTGCGCGAGCGGTCCGGCTTCGGCGCGCGCATGGCCAGCTACAACGAGTCCGACGACATGGTGAACTGGACCGCCATGCACTTCTCCTTCGAGCCGGACGAGCGCGACGCCGCCTCCGCGCCGCCGATGGTGCTCGACCCGACGAAGCTCGCCGTGAACGGCGAGAACATCATGCCGCTGCGCGAGAAGCGCACCGCGGCCGGCACGGGCGAGGACCAGGTGCTGACGCCCACCGCGCCGCTCGATTTCTACGGCCCGGGAGTGTTTCCCTACGAGGGCGTCTACCTCGCGCTGATCCCCGTTTTCCATCACTGGCGCGGCTCCGCCGCGGAGACGTTCCCCTCCACCGGGGACATTCAACTCGCCGTCAGCCGCGATGCGCGGCACTTCACCCGGCCCGGCCCGCGGCGCGCGTTTTTGACCACCGGCATGGACGGCACATGGGACTCGAAGTGGATCTACCCGACGCTGCGCCCCGTGCGCATGGGCGACGAACTGTGGATCTACTACATGGGCACAAACCATGACCACGCGGGCCGCGTCGACGCCAAGGCCGCGCGCGAGGAACGGTCGATGGGCCGCGCGATTCTCCGGCTCGACGGCTTCGTGGCGGCCGAGGCGGACTACGAGGGCGGAACCTTCCCGGCGCCGCCCATCCGCTTGACAGGCAGCCGGCTGGAACTCAACCTCAACACGGGCGCCGGGGGCGTCGCGAAGGTCGAACTAATGCACGAGTCCGGCGAGCCCGTCCGCGGGTTCACGATGGCCGAGGCCGATGAATTGAACGGGAACAGCGTGCGGTTCGTGGCGACTTGGAACAAAGGAAAATCCGACGTCAGCCAGCTGGCCGGCAAGCCGGTGCGACTGCGCATCAAGATGCGCGCGGCGAAGCTGTACGCGTTCCAGTTCCTATAAAACGCGGCCGATCGCGGCCACCATCTTCGTGCCCGCGTCGCGCTCCACATAGGCGGACTTGGCGCGCCACGTCTCGTACCCGCCGAGGTCGAAGCCCTCGGCGGTTGGCGTGTAGCCGCAGGCGTCGTTGGCGATGGAAATCGCCATCGTGATCTTGTGCGGGCTAGCCTTCTTGACGGCCAGCCCGAGTTCGACGAAGGTCTCGCCCGGGAACGTGCCGATGCCCATGTCGCCGATGCGCAGGCCCTGCACGGGCACGCGGCGCGAGGGCGGATACTTTGCCATGTAGACGGTCTCGCGGGCGTAGATCTGCGCGCGATCTTTGTAGTCGTTGCCCGGCTGCTCGCCGACCAGTTGAACCGCCTCGCGCAACTCCGCCGCCGAGGGACGGCGCACACCGACCTCGACGTCGGCCATACGGCCGGCGAGCGCGGCCGTATCGGCGAATTCCATCGCCTTCAGCACGCGCACGGTTTCGAGCGCGAGTACGCCGCCCACGCGCTCGATGAACGCGTAATCCCCTCGCGAAGGATACTGCCGCGCGTAGGCGATGGCGTTGATGTTGCCGGAGCAGCCGTTGGCCAGCAGCGCCACGCAGTCGCCGCCAGCCCACGCTTCCACGCGCCGCGACCATGCGCCGAAGTAGTCCGCGCTGGCGTGCGAGCCCGGGTTCATGCCGGCGTAGTGCAGCGCGTAGCTCGCGTAGACCCACACGGGCCGGCCGTCGGTCCCGATCGCCGCCAGCACGGGATGAGCCGTGTCGACGGGGCCCGCGGGCTCGCGCAGGTCGGGGCTCGCGAGGTTGGGATTCATCAGCACGCGGTCCGAGCGTTTGCCGAACGGATCGGGGGGAATCGCGCCCTCCTTCATGTAGAAGCGGCGGTTGTTGACGAGCGCCGGTTCGGCGCCCAGGCCCCAGCCGATGCGCGCCGGCCGAAGGCGCGTGAACGCCATGCGCGCCGCGTCGGCCAGCCGCGTTTCCAGCATCGCGATGTAGTGCGGGTCCGGCAGGCTCTGGAACAGGTGCATGGCCGGCGGCGCGCTGTGCGTGTGGGTCGACGACATCAGGATGCACGCCGGATCGATCGAGTTCTCCCGGCTGATGCGCGCCCGCACTTTGTCCAGCACCTCGCGCGGCACCATGCAGGAGTCGATCGTCGTCAGCAGCATCCGCGTCGACCCGGCCTCCATCGCCGCGCAGCGCACCAGCAGTTCGTCGTGCACGTCTGTGCACTTCCGGTCCGTCATCCCGCCGGCGAGCGATGCCCCGAGGGCGGGGGAGATGTTGGCCGTCGCCGCCCCCGCGCGGAACGCGGAAGGCGCGGCCAGGCTGAGCAGCAGAGAGCGGCGCGAGAGCATATCAAAGAATTAGCATGCAATCGCCGTAGCTGAAAAACCGGTACTTCTCGCGCACCGCGTGGCGATAGGCGTCGAGCATCAGCTCGCGGCCAGCGAACGCGCTCACCAGCAGCAGCAGGCTCGACTGCGGCAAGTGGAAATTCGTCACCATCGCGTTCACCCGCGCGAACGTATAGCCAGGGTAGATGAAGAGATTCGTCTGCCCTTCCAGGCCCAACTTCGCTGCGGACTCGATGGTGCGAACGGCAGTCGTACCGACGGCCAGAACGCGCCGCGCCGCCGCGATCCGCGCCGCCGCCTCCGGCGCTACGCGGTAGCGCTCGAAGTGCAGCTGATTCTCCTCGACTACCGTGGAATGCAGCGGTTGAAACGTGCCGAGCCCCACGTGCAGCGTCACCTCGACGCGCTCCGCGCCGGCCGCGTCGCAGCGGGCCAGAACGTCCGGCGTGAAGTGCAACCCGGCCGTCGGCGCGGCTACGCTGCCGGCCTCTTTGGCGAACACGGTCTGGTAGCGCTCGCGGTCCGACGCTTCGTCGCCGCGGTGAATGTAAGGCGGCAGCGGCACGTGGCCGTAGGCGTCGATCGCCGCCCACTCGTCGGCCGCCTCCAGGCGCACGCGGCGCTCGCCGTGTTCGAGCCGGTCCTCGATCACGGCCCGGAAATCCGGCCCGAACTCGACGACCGTGCCCGGCGGCAGCTTTCGCCCCGGCCGCACCAGCGCGCGCCAGGAGTCGCCCATCCGCTCGGCCAGAAAGATCTCGACGCGCCCCGTGTGCCCCGCGCGGTGCCCGTAGAGCCGCGACTTGAAAACCCGCGAGTTGTTGAACACCATCACGTCGCCCGGCCCCACGAACGCGGGCAACTCGCGAAACTGCCGGTCCTGCCACGTCCCGGCGGCCCGGTCGATCACCAGCATGCGCGCGCCGTCGCGCTCCGCCAGCGGCTGCTGCGCGATCAGTTCCTCGGGCAGTTCATAATCAAATTGAGAGAGGTCCAAACTCTCAATTTAACAACTTGCGAATCCTAGCCATCGAATCCTCCTGCGATGAGACCGCCGCCGCCGTCGTCGAAGACGGCCGAACGGTCCTCTCCTCCGTCGTTGCCTCGCAGTTCGACACCCATCAGCGCTACGGCGGCGTCGTGCCCGAACTCGCCAGCCGCGAACATCTGCGCGCCGTCACGCCCGTCGTCGACGAAGCGATGCGCCGCAGCGGTACCGAGTGGCACGACCTCGCCGCCGTCGCCTGCACCTACGGCCCCGGCCTGCTCGGCTCGCTGCTCGTCGGCGTCACCTACGCCAAGGCCATCAGCTTCGCGCACGGCCTGCCGCTCATCGCCGTCAACCACCTCGAAGGGCATATCCACGCCGTCGTGCTCGAACACCCGCAAACCGCCCTTCCCGCGCTCGCGCTGATCGTCTCCGGCGGCCACACGCACCTCTACCACGTGCGGCACAACTTCGCCTACGAACTCATCAGCCGCACCCGCGACGACGCCGCCGGCGAGGCCTACGACAAGGTCGCCAAGCTGCTCGGCTTCCCCTATCCCGGCGGCCCGATGCTCGATAAACTCGCCCCGCACGGCAACCCGCGCGCGATCCGCTTCACCCGCGCGCACATGAAGGGTAACGCCCTCGATTTCTCCTTTTCCGGCCTGAAAACCGCCGTTCTCCGCTGGACCGAGGCGCACGACATCGCCGCCGAGATCGCGGCCCGGAAGCGCATCGCGCCCAACGCCCCGCTCGACGAGTGGCTCGCCGCCACCCCGCCCGCCACGCTCGACCTCATCGCCAGCTTCCAGCAAACCGTGATCGACGAACTGCTCACGCGCATCGCCAAGCTCGTGGCCGAGCACCCGGTGGAAAGCGTCATCGTCACCGGCGGCGTCGCCTGCAACGCCGGCCTCCGCCGCGCCGCCGCGGCCGCCCCGCTCGGTGTGCCCGTCTACTTCCCGACGCCCGGCCTGTCCACCGACAACGCCGCCATGATCGGCGCGGCCGCCTTCCGCAAGCTCGCCGCCCGCGACTTCGCCGGCTTCGACCTGCGCGCCAAGGCCTCGCTCGCCCTGTGATCCAATAAGGGTCATGGTCCTCCGTGTCGCCGCCGCGGCGCTGCTGCTCGCCCTTCCGTCTTTCGCCGCACTCAAGAAAATCTACGTCGTTGAGCGCACCGACGTCCTCGACGGCCGCGCCTTCGGCTCCGCCGGGCCCTACGAGCGCATCATCGCCAAGGCCCACTTCGCCGTCGACCCGAAGGCCCCCGCCAACCAGCGCATCCACGACCTGCAACTCGCGCCGAAGAACGCCGACGGCCTCGTCGAGTTCACCGCCGACCTTCACGTGCTGAAGCCCCGCATGCAGGACAAAGGCAACGGCGTGCTGCTCTACGAGGTCTCCAACCGCGGCAACAAAGGCCTGCTCTCCACGTTCCAATACGCCCCGGCCTCCCGCGATCCGCGCACCGCCGCCGACTTCGGCGACCTCTTCCTCCTCGAACAGGGCTACACCCTGGTCTGGCTCGGCTGGCAGTTCGACCTCCCCGCCGATCCCACCGCCGTCCGCATCGATCTTCCCATCCTCGACGCCGTCACCGGCCTGGTCCGCGCCGAGTTCGTGCCCAATGCGAAAACCTCCTCCATGCCGCTCGCCGACCGCGGCATGCGGCCCTACCCGGTTGCCGACCCGGCCACCGCGCAGCTACTCGTACGCGACACGCCCGACACGCCGCACCGTCCCGTACCGCGGGCCCAATGGAAGCTGACCGAAACGACCGTCGAAATGGCCGCCGGCTTTGTCCCCGGCAAGTTCTACGAACTCGTCTACACCGCCAAGGGCGCGGCCGTCGCCGGCCTCGGCATGGCCGCCACGCGCGACCTCGTCAGCTTTCTCAAGTACACCAACGACGGCATCGTGCTTCTCGGCGACCAGTACCGCTACCTGAAGCGCGCCATCGCCTTCGGCACCTCGCAATCGGGCCGCTTCCTGCGCAACTATCTCTACGATGGATTCAACGCCGACGAGTCCGGCCGGCGCGTCTTCGACGGCGTCTGGGCCCACGTCGCCGGCGGCGGGCGCGGCAGTTTCAACCAGCGCTTCGCGCAGCCCTCGCGCACCTCCGGACGCATGAACGGCGCGCTGTACCCGACCGACATCTATCCGTTCGCCGATCTTCGCATGCTCGATCCGGAGTCGCGTGAAATCGAGGGCCTGCTCACACGGTCGATCGAAGCCAACGTGCAGCCGAAGATTTTCTACACGAACGGCTCCCACGAATACTGGGGCCGCGCCGCGTCGCTCATCCACACGAGCCTCGACGGCCGCAAGGACGACGGCCTCGGCAACGAGTCCCGCGCTTATTTCCTCGCCGGCACACAGCACGGCACCGGCTCCTTTCCGCCGGCCAAGGCCAACACCGCCTACCTGACCAACCCGGCAGACGCGCGCCCCGTGCTCCGCGCGCTGCTCACCCACCTCACCGCGTGGGTCAAGGAAGGCAAGACGCCTCCGCCCTCACAGGTCCCGCTCATCGCCAAGGGCGAACTGGTCCCGCTCACCCAGGTCCACTTCCCCGCCCTGCCGGGCGTCCGCCTGCCCAAGGCGCCCCACCAGGCCTTCCGCACCGACTACGGTCCCGACTTCGCCGCCAAGGGCATCGGCACCATCGAACCGCCCAAGGCCGGCAAACCCTTCCCGACGCTGCTGCCGCAAGTGAACGGCGACGGCAACGAGACCAGCGGCATCCGCCTGCCCGACATCCAGGTTCCGCTCGGCACTTATACCGGCTGGAACCTCCGTGACGCCGCCATCGGCGCGCCCGCCGAGCAGATGTCGCTGATCGGCGGCTTCCATCCATTCGCCGCGACCAAAGCCCAGCGCGCCGCCGGCAAGGACCCGCGCCCCTCGATCGAGGAACGCTACACCGGCAAGGCGGATTATACGGCCAAGGTCAACGCGGCCATCGCCGAGCTGATCGCCGCCGGCTTCGTTCTGCCGGCCGACAAAGCGCGCCTGGAAAAGCAGGCTTCCGACCGTTGGGACAAACTCACGGCACAATAGAAGGTAATGAATCCCGCAGGCGTTAATCTCCAGCCCGTCGAGGGCGTCAAGTACCTCATTGCCGTTGGTTCCGGGAAAGGCGGCGTCGGCAAGACCACCGTCTCCGTCAACCTCGCCGTCGCGCTCGCCGCGCAGGGCCACAAGGTCGGCCTCATGGACGCCGACGTCTACGGCCCCAACGTCCCGCTCATGATGAACACGCGCGAGAACCCGCACGCCATCGGCGAGCGCATCCAGCCCATCGAACACTACGGCGTCAAGCTCATGTCCATGGGCTTCCTGAGCCCCGGCGACAAGCCGCTCATCTGGCGCGGGCCCATGCTCCACTCCGTCATGCAGCAGTTCCTCCGCGGCGTCGATTGGGGCCAGCTCGAATACCTCATCATCGACCTCCCGCCCGGCACCGGCGACGTGCAACTCTCGCTCGTGCAGACCACGCCCATCAGCGGCGCCGTCGTCGTCACCACCCCGAGCGAGGTCGCCATGGAGGACGCCCGCAAGGCCGTCCGCATGTTTGAACAGGTGAAGACCCCGATCGTCGGCCTCGTCGAAAACATGAGCTACCTCATCACGCCGTCCGGCGAACGGATCGACGTATTCGGCGAAGGCGGCGGCCAGCGCATGGCCGGGGCGATGAACATTCCGTTCCTCGGCGATCTCCCGCTCGACCCGAAGGTCCGCGTCGGCGGCGACTCCGGCCGCCCCGCCGCGCTCGACCCCGCGGGCCACGGCGCGCCCTTCCACGCGCTCGCGCAGAAGGTGGCCGCCCGCATGGCCGAACTCGGCGGGAAGTCCGGCCCGAAGATCACGCTCGAAGACTGATCGTCCCAAAAGCAAAAGGCCGGCGCCCGCGAAGGGCGCCGGCCTTTTTGCGTTCGTTCAAACTACCACAGCAGCTTCAGTGCGAACTGATTCTGCCGCGGAGCGCTCGCCGTACCGGTCACCCGGCCGAACTGCGCGTTGCCCACCGTCGTGTTCGGCGCGCCGAATACGGGGTGGTTCAGCGCGTTGAAGCTCTCGGCGCGGAACTCGAGCGAAACGCGCTCGCCGACGATGTTGAACCGCTTGAACACCGAGAGATCGAGCGCTTCGATGAAGTCGCTGCGAAGGCTCGGGTGCATGCGGCCCACGTTGCCGAAGGTGAACTGCGCCGGCAGCGTGAACGCGGTCGTGTCGAACCAGCGGTCCAGCGTCGGGTTGTCCAGCTTCGCCTCGCGGCCCGTGGAATCCGGGCGCTGCCCGCCGCCGAACGACTGGCTGGTGTTGCCCGTCGTGTTCATCTGCAGCGGCGAACCACTGTTCAGCGTCATGATGCCGTTCACCTGCCACTGGCCCAGGATCGCGTTCGTGAACCCGTTCCAGTTGGCGCCGAACTGCTTGCCCTTGCCGAACGGCAGTTCGTAGGTGTAGCTGGTCACCAGGCGGTGCCGGTAGTCATACGGCGAGATCGAGCGGTCGCACGCCCGGCAGTTGAAGTTGCGGAAGCCGGCCGAATCCCACGCGTTGTCGCCGCCGTCGGAGATCAGCTTCGACCACGTGTAGGACGCCACGATCGTGCCCGCCTGCGAGAAACGCTTCTTGAAGCTCGCCTGCAGGCTGTGGAAGTTCGAGTTGCCCCACATGCCGGCCGCGAACGACACACCCGGAATGTGCGGATACGGGGTCAACAGGTGGCCCCGCTGCACGGTCCGCGTCGACATCGTCCCCACCGGGATGATGCCGAAAAACGGGTTCGGCACGACGTCCAGCGTGCCGGCGTCCGGCCGGATGTACTGGTCGGCCAGCTGGTCGAACTGCCAGCCCAGAGGCAAATTCGTGCCCTTGTTACCCGCGTAGGCGACTTCGAGAACCGCCGTGCTGCCGATGTCCTGGCCGATCGAGAAGTTCCACTGCGAGTTGTACGGAGTGGTCATCATCGACGGGATCGGCGAACCGACGCCCTGGCCGAGCGCCGCCAGCAGTCCGTTGGCAGCGCCTTCCGGCTGCAGCACGCCGTTCGGGAACGGATTGCGCAGCAGGTCGGTCGGCGTCACGCCGTCCACCGTGGGCACCCACGGCGTCGTGGCGCGGAAAGGCGCCGTGCCGTAGTTGTTTGCGCCGTAGGGAGCCGTCGTGTAGAAGATGCCGCCGCCGGTGCGGATCACCGTGCCCGGCCGCAACTGGTAGGCGATGCCGATGCGAGGCGCGATCTTGCCCCACTCGATGCCCTTCAGCGTCCGGCCCAGTCCGCCCTTGGTCGGGAACGTCCACCCGCCCATCAGGTTCATGTTCACCCGCTGGCTCAGCGGATTCTGCACGAACGGATCGAACACGGCGTAACGGTCATACCGCTCCGTCAGGCCGGATTCGAAGTCCCAGCGGATGCCGAGGTTCACCGTCAGCTTGCGGTTCACCTTCCAGTCGTCCTGCAGATAGAAGCCGTAGCTCTTGCTCTCGAGCGCCGGGCGGATGCCGTGTACTTCGCTGCCGCTCGCGCCCGTGCCGAGCAGGAACGACGCAAAGCCGAAGCCGCCATTGTTCGTCACGACGCGCGGGTCCGGACCCTGCGTCATGCCGCGATTGAACGTGAAGTTCAAGCTCCACGGCGCCTGCATGTGGTTGATCAGGTTCGCGCGGATCTCGGTGCCCATCTTGAGCGAGTGACTGCCCATCACCTTCGACAGCGTGCCGACAAAGGTGTGCGACTGGTTCGCCGACCGGAAGTTCCAGTGGTGCAGCAAGCCAGGCATCGTCATTTCTTCCACCCCGAACTCGGGGAACACCAGCAGGTCGGCGCCCGTCTCAATGTTCGCCGGCAGGCCGAGCGTCGTCGGACGGAAGCCCTGGTGCCAGCTGCCGCGGTCCAGAATCGAACGCGCGAAGCCATACCGCAAGCTCAGCAGCGTGGTCGAGTTGATCGTCCAGCTGTAGTCCAGCGCCGCGTTCTGCTGCCGCTCGTAGTTCGAGTAGCAACCGCCGTCCGGACACCCCGGGCCCTTCCACAACTCCGGCTGCGAGTTGATGTTCTGGAAGATCGTGTAGCGGAAGAAAATGCGCTGGTTCTCGTTGAAGTTGTGGTCCACCTTCCCGGTGCCGCGGTCGACGTCGACCGGCGCCTTGCCCTGGAAGAAGAAGTTGTTCTGCCCCGTGTTCGGCTGCCCCGGC
>CAYMTH010000074.1:0-4803 GCA_964393235.1 uncultured Solibacteraceae bacterium
CCAGGGCTGCTGCGGCGCCCTCCACGTCCACGCCGGCCGCAAGGACGACGCCCGCGAACTCGCCCGCAACAACATCGACGCCACGCTCGACGGCAACTTCGACGCCATCCTCACCAACACCGCCGGCTGCGGCTCCACGCTCAAGGAATACGATGAGCTCCTCGAGCACGACGAGGCCTATCGCGAAAAGTCCCTCGCCTTCAAAGCGAAGATGAAGGACGTCAACGAATTCCTCGCCTCCATCGAGATCCGCCCGCCCGCCAAGCCGCTCCCGCTCACCGTCACCTACCAGGACTCCTGCCACCTCTGCCACGGCCAGAAGATCCGCGTGCAGCCCCGCAAGGTCCTCGCGGCCATTCCTGGCGTCACGCTCAAGGAAATGGCGCTCAGCGACCTCTGCTGCGGCAGCGCCGGCATCTACAACGTCGTGCAGAACGAGATGGCGATGAACCTGCTAAAAAACAAAATGCAGTCCGTCAACGCCACCGGCGCCGAATGCATCGTCACCGCCAATCCCGGCTGCATGATCCAGCTCCAGGCCGGCGCCAAGATCCACGGCAAAGGCCAGCCCGTGCTCCACGTTGTCGAGGTCCTCGACCGCGCCTACCGCGGCTGAGCCGCCTCCCACTTCGCCCGCATCTCGTCGTCGATCCGCTGCGTCAGGCCCTTCGGATACGTGTCGTGCGGCCGGTGCAGGTTGAAGTGGTCGCGCCCGGGTACAATCTCGCACGCGTCCTCCCGCCCCTTCCCGCGCAGCCAGCCGCAGAACAGCTCCGCCGCCTCGTTCAGGTGGAAGTTATCCGCCGCGCCGACCGTCAGCCGGATCTTCCCCGCCAGCTTCGGCCCCAGTGTCGCCCAGTTGTCCCGCAGGATCCGCGCGATGTCGTACCGCTGCCAGTACTCCCGCGCCTCGCGCGACATCTCGCCCGTGTCCCAATTGAACATCCGCATCGGCCGCCCGTCGGCGCCGCGCGGAGAAAACACCCAGTCAAACGACGCCATCTGCCCGCCGTACTCCCCCGTCACCCGCTCCATCTTCACGAACTCCTCCACCGACAGCACGTCCCGCCCGCCCATCCGCACCAGGTTCAGCGGTCCGCCGTCTCTGTTGCGATACGCATTCCCCGCCGACTCCGGCGTCGCGTCGATCCCCGTGAAATTCCGGAAATCCATCGAATCCGGCGACGTCGGCCACGTCCCGCCGAAGAAGTCCGGATACTTCACCTGCAGCCACAGCGAACTCCATCCCCCCGACGAATGGCCCGTCAGAAACCGTCCCCGAGGCGCCGCCGCCAGCCCGAACCGCTTCTCCAGATGCGGAATCAACTCCTCGGTCAACGCCTTCCCCCACGGTCCGTTGTTCACCGAATCCGCGAACACATGGTGCCCGCCCGGGCAGTTCCCATCCAGGAAAACGTGCACCGCGCGCATCCGCGTCCCCGCCGCCATATCCGCCGGCAACTGCTCCCCGCGCATCCACGCCTCCCGGTAGCTGCCGCCGAACCCGTGCACATGATAGACCGCCGGCAGCGGCGCGCTCCCCGCGGTGTGCCCGTTCGGGAGGACCACGCCCGCATGCATCGTCACCGGACGGCCGAAAAACGACGACAGCGACGGGCTCACGAAGTGTACCGCCTTCACGTTCGCCGCATCCGCCTTCTCCTCCGGCGCCGGCGTCACCGCCGTCAGCGCCAGTTCCACCGGCGCCGCGTCGGCCGGATTCAGATCGGCCAACACCTTCACCGCGCTCACCAGGTCCCCCGCGTCCTGCCGCTCCCGCGCGAACGTGTGGTCCGGATCGAGCAGTGCCATCACCTGGTAGCTCCCCCGCTCCGCCTGCGAAAACGGCTTCGGAAACGCCAGGTCATCGGGGTTGAATTCAACCGTCTCCCCGGCCTTCCAATACCGCACCTCCGCCGCCGCCAGCCAGACGCCTTCCGGCACGAACCCCACCCGGATCCGCTCCAGCGGCGTGTCGCCCTTTTGCAGGAAGACGAACAGCCTCCCGGCCGCCCCCTTCGGCGCCACGTCCGCGGACAAAGTGATGCGAAAACGTAGCGGAGCCGCGGCCAGCGCCAGGGCCGCCGCCAGAAATAGGGTCAGAATACGCATGAAACACCAGCGTAACGGAACTTACTTGCCGATAGCGATCAATTCCTTCGCCGTCCGATGATAAATCCGCTTTCCGTCGAACGAAATCGAGTTCTGGCTCCACGTCTTCCCCAGCGGCCCCAGATCGTTCACGCCGAGAATCGCCCGCTCATCCAGCACCTTCGCCGCCGCGTCAATCACATACGTCGTCCCCACCGAAATCGTGAAGTACAGCCGGCTCCCGATCGCCACGGGGCTGCCCCAGAGCGCCGGCGTCTCCCAGCCGTCCATCCGCGTCCGGTCCTCGGTCGCCACGTCCACGCCATCGGCATTCGTCGACTCCGTCCGCAGCTGCTGCCCGTAAATCCGCTTCCCCGCGTCGTCCACCGCCACCGGCAGTTCCAGATACTCCACCTTCCCCGTCTCCACGTTCACACGCCCCAGGCAGTACGCCGGCCCCGCACGCCCCTTCGGCGGCTTCCGGTTCCGCCGGTGCCCCGTGCTGGCCAGGAAGTAGTGGTACCCGTGCGTCACGATGTTGGCGTGCCACGCGGGCTGCACGCGGATCACCTCGCCCGCCGCCAGCGGCCGCGAATCGACGATCTCGCGCAGGTTCACATTCCGCTGCTCGACGTACTTCCCCGCCCCGGCGTCCCAGCGCCGGTAGTCGACGCCCGCCACCAGGGACTGCGTCTTCACCAGCTTTCCCGTCGCCGCGTCGATCACCAGGTGCGACTCCTCCGGGTTCATCCGGAACCAGTACGCGTACTTCGCGTCCCAGTGCGACACGTAGAGCGCCTGCCAAGTCGGCGCGTGCTCGGTCCCGTCGCCGGCCACAAACCGCCACAGCGAGCGCCCCGTCTTCGCGTCCGTCAGGCTAAGCCCAACCGGCCCCTCCGGCACGTCGTGCCATCCGCCCCTCCCGTGCAGAATCGCCGTCCGCCCGTCGCGCGTCCGCCCCAGCCGCGGCGTGTTGTAAGTGGTCGTCCCGTCCTCATTGGTCCAGACCACCTTCCCCGTCCGCTTGTCGATCGCCCGCAGATGATTCCAGCCCGGCTTGTCCCCCGGCTCGACGTTGTAAATCAAGTCCCCCGCGATCATCGGCTCGAACTGCTTGTTGAACGGAAACGGCTTCCCCCACGGCGTGAACTTCCGCCGCCAGACCTCCTTCCCGTTCCAGTCCCAGCACCCCATCTCCCCGCTCGCGTTGTAGAACCACACGTGCTTCCCGTCCGTCACCGGCGTCGGCGTCGTCGAGTCGCTGTAGGCGTACATCATCGGGCTCTTCTCCACGCCCTCGAGCTCCACGCTCCACAGCGTCCGCCCGTCCCGCGCGTCCATTGCCAGCCCGATGATCTTCCCGCTGAACCCCTTCTCGCCCGGCGCGAACGTCGTCAGAAACAACCGGTCGCCCCACACCGCGATCCCGCTCTGCCCCGCGTTCGGCAACTTCACCCGCCAGGCGATGTTCTCGTTCCGGGCCACGCTCCAGCGCACCGGCGCGTCGCCCGCCGCCACCTGCCACGTCCCGTCCGGACCGCCCGCCTGGGGCCACTGCAGCGCCAGCAACAGCAGCGCCGGGATCACGGCTTCCTCCCGGGATACGGCGTTTGCCAGCCCTTCGCGTCGCCCCACAGAATCCGGTTCAACACGTCCGACGGCACGTCGTCGATGTCGTTCCAGTTCATCTTCGCCGAGGCGATCGCCGCCTCCCGCTCCGGTCCCTTCAGCGCCGTCGCCGGCGGGTTCATGTCGTCGAGCTTCACGTTCGGCACGATCGCCGTGTACGGCTCCGGGTTCGCGTCTTTCGTGAACACGCTGTTCATCGCCCGCGCGTTGGCCAGGAACCGCGTCCGCGGCTGCAGTCCGAACACATCCTGCATCGTCCGCACCATGTTGATGTGCGAATAGTAGTTCGAATCCAGCGCCCCGCGCCGGATATGCGGCCCGATCGCCAGCGCCACGGTCCGCCGCCCGCTCACATGGTCCACGCCGTCCTGCGCGTCGTCCTCCACCACCAGAATCAGACTCTTCGCCCACACCTTCGACTTGCTGATCCGCTCCACGAACTTCCCCAGCGCCAGGTCGTTATCGGCCACCATCGACCGCGGCCGCGGCGCATTCGGATTCCGCCCCTCCGTATGGTCGCTCGTCATCGTCACGATCGTCAGGTTCGGCGTCGTCCCGTTCTTCTCCCACGCGTCCATCCGCTCGGCGAACGCCTCGGCGCGGATCTGGTCCGGCACCTTCATCGACGACGGCGGAAACTTCTCGTCGAAGATCGGCCGCAGCGACGGCACCACGCACCGCGACCCGATCACCTGCCGCCACGTCCCCGCCTTGTAGTGGTTCCAATACTCCGTCCACTTCCGCATCTGCGTCTCGTTGATGTCCCGCATCAGCCCGTCCGGCCCCGGCTCGGCCGGCTCCGACACCGGCCCCAGCAGCCGCACCGTGATCGGCTTCCGCTGGTCCTGCCAGAAGAACCCCGCCGGCGACACCGTCAGCGAATCGCCCATGTTCCACGCATACCCGCGCGGCGCCGCCTGCAGCGCCCGCTCCGTATGGTCGGAAACGAAGCCCATCATCAGCCACTGGTGCCCCTCAAAGCTGATCGCCCCGCCCGAATAGTAGTTGTCGAGCAGCACATATTTCTCGGCCAGCGCGTGATGGTTCGGCGTGACGCGTTCGGGGAACAGGCAGAGGGTGGGA
>CAYMTH010000074.1:4813-12866 GCA_964393235.1 uncultured Solibacteraceae bacterium
AGCGGCCAGTTTTTCTCCACGAAGTCGGTGGCATACGCGCCCATCGTCCACTCGTGTCCATCGGCGCTCACCTCGCTCTCCACATAGAAGTTGTCGAGCAGCACAAACTCCCGCGCGAGGGCGTGATGATTCGGCGTCACCTCCCGTCCGTACATCATCAGCTTTTCATCGCGATTTCCCTTCGGAATGTCCGAAAACACCTGATCGTACGTGCGATTCTCCTTGATCAGGAAAAATACGTGCTCGATCCCGAGCTTCGCCAGATCCTTCACGCCCCCGTTCGGCGTAAACCGCGGCGCGGCCGCATACGCCGCCTCCCGCGCGCCCGCCTTCAACTGCGCCCCGGTCGGGTCCGGCACCGACGACAGCGAACCCTCGAACACCCGGCTGTTATGCTTCCCCGGTTCCGACTCATCGTCGCCCGTCCCCTTCACCGCCGCGATGTGCACCGTATTCTTCCCGTCCACCCGCACCGCCGTCGGGAACCAGCCGGTCGGGATCTTCCCGGCCGTCTTCCAGCCCGCCTTGGCCTTTTCCAACACCGCCACCGAATTGTCCCCGCCGCAAGCCACGTACAGCCGCTGCCCGTCGGCCCGGAACGCCACGGAGTTCGGCAGCACGCCCGGCAGCCGGCTCTCCGGATCCACCGCGACGCTCGTCGCCTGCATGCTCTTCAAATCGATCACCGACAATGTATCGGAGTGCGCGTTCGTCACCGCCAGCGTCGCCCCGTCCGGGCTCAACGCCAGCCCCGCCGGCGCCAGCCCGACATCCACCGCCTTCGCCGCTCCCGTCGCCGTATCGATCGCCTGCACCGTTCCCGCCAGCACGGACCCCGCGTCGTCGGTCGGCAACGCCACCGCCCCGCTCAACGCCTGCTTCGCCGCGGCCTTCGGCGCGCCGCCGCGATTGGAAACATAGATCGTGCCCCCGTCGGCCGCCAGCGCCACCGCGAACGGCGCCAGGTGCGTCTTCCACCGCGCCACCTCCCGCTTCGCCCCCGCGTCCACCGCGACGACGGCGTTCTCATGGTGCAGCGCCGCGTGCTGCCGCGCGCCGTCCGTCCAAAACGCGAGCCCCGCCGGAATCGGGTGCCCCTTCAGCTCCATCCGGTCCACCGCCCCCAACTGCCCCGCCGCCGTATACGGAATCCGCAACAGCGCGTCCGGCCCCGACCGCGTCGCCTCCGACGCCCACACCTCCCGCGTCCCCGGCCGGAACGCGATGCCCACATACGACGTCGTCTTCGTCGTCACGCGGCTCACCTCGCGCCCGCTCGCCAGCTCGATCAGCGCCACGTTGTTCCCGTTCAGCACCGCCCCGTACGTCCCCGTCGCGTCGATCGCCAGGTCCGCCGGCCGGCCTTTAATCTCGGCCTGCAACCGCCACGGCCGCACCAGCTGCGCCGAAGCAACCAGGTACGCGTCGTTGGCCTGTTTCCCGGCCACCGCCGTGCTCGGCAGAATCATCGAAAGGTCCGGCTTTTTTACCGCCAGAACAGCCACGGACGTAACGCCAAGCGCGAGAGCAAGGAATCGCTTTTTCATCACCTGCTAGCTTATCCAAGCAGCAGCGAATCGTATATCGAATCGATCTGAAAATGTGTCACGCCCAGCGCTTTCAATTTCGCCGCGTCCCGCCGCGCGCCCGCCCAGTGATCGATCTTCTCCATCTCGTAGCGAAACGTGTTCAACGCCGCCACCGGCGTAACGCCGTGCTTCCGGCAAAGCGCCACCCCGTCCCCGTCCAGCACGCTGCCCAACTCGAATAGATAGTACAGCCGCCCCGCGTCCTCGCCCCGCTCCACCGCCGCCCGCAGATCCGCCCGCTGCGCCGACAGCTTCAGCTTGCCTTTGAAGAACCCCTTCACCCGCGCCCCGCCCAGCGTGAACGCGCTCTCCAACAACCCATTCCGCCGCATCGACGCCTCCAGCCCGGCATAAAATGCCTCCGGAAACGCCTCGCTCTTGATATCGAGCATCAGCCGGATCCGCCCCGCACACCTCGCGCACAGCTCGTCAAAGTCCATCGGACGCGTTCCGCCCGGCGTCGCCCGCAGCCGCGTCACTTCCGTCCACGTCAACTCCTCCACCGCCGCCTTCACCCCGAAAAACCGCTCGAACGTCGGGTCGTGCTGCACCACCGCCCGCCCGTCCTTCGTCCGCCGGATATCGACCTCGATCATCTGATATCCGCGCGCGATCGCCGCTTCCACCGACGCCGGGCTGTTCTCGGCATGCTCCGTCCCCACCACGCCGCCCCGGTGCGCGATCAAAAACGGGCGCTCCGCGGCCGCCGTCAAGGCAGCCGCGGAACCCGCCGCCAGCATCCGCCGGCGCGTCAGCATCAGTGGTTGTGACGCGGGATTTCCTTCCCGACGTCCTTGTACTTCACCGCGAACTCGAGCACGCCGCCTTCGCCCAGCTGCCCCACATGGTTGCGGTACAGCTCCTGCCACGGCGTCTGGCTCGGCGGAATCGAGATCTCGAGCTCCGCCCGCCGCTTGGCGATCTCCTCGTCGGAAATCAGCACGTCCACGCGGCACTCGTTCAGATCGATCCGGATCGGATCGTTCGTCTTCAGGATCGCCAGGTTCCCGCCCACCGCCGACTCCGGACTCGCGTTCAGAATCGACGGGCTCGCCGACGTCCCGCTCTGCCGCCCGTCGCCGAGCGTCGGCAGCACGTCCACGCCCCGCTTCACCAGGTAGTCCGGCGGCAGCATGTTCACCACCTCGGCCGCGCCCGGATAGCCCACCGGACCCACGCCCCGGATCACCAGCACGCAGTGTTCATCGATCTCCAGCGCCGGATCGTTGATCCGCTCGTGGTAGTCTTCCGGTCCATCGAACACGATCGCCCGCCCCGTGAACACGTTCGTCGCGAAGAACCGCTGCTTGAACGTTTCCCCGATCACCGACGTTTTCACGAGCGCGTTCTCGAACAGATTCCCGCCGACCACCAGGAACCCCGCGTTCTCCTTCACCGGATTCGACAGCGGCCGGATCACGCCCGGGTCCAGGCTCCGCTTGCCCGCGTACACCTCGCCCATCGTCTTGCCCGTCGCCGTCATCACGTCGGTGTGAATGTGGCCGCCCTGCATCAGTTCCCCGATGATCGCCGGCACGCCGCCGGCCAGGTGGAACGACTCGGCCAGGAACTCGCCCGCCGGCTGAATATTCGCCAGCAGCGGAATGTGATGCCCGATCGTCTCCCACTCCTTCACCTTCAACTCCACGCCCATGTGCCGCGCAATCGCGATCAGGTGCGGCGGGCAGTTCGTCGACCCGCCGATGGCCGAATTGACCACGATCGCGTTCTCAAACGCCCGCCGCGTCATGATCTTCGACGGCGTCAGGTCCTCGTGCACCATCTCCACAATCCGCTTGCCCGTCAGGTACGCCACCTGCCCGCGCTCCCGGTACGGCGCCGGAATCACCGCGCTCCCCGGCAGCGACATCCCCAGCGCCTCCACCAGCGAGTTCATCGACGATGCCGTGCCCATCGTGTTGCAGTGCCGCGCGCTCGGCGTCGAGTTCACGACCTTCAACAGAAACTCGTTGTAGTCGATCTCGCCCGCCGCCAGCATCCGCCGCGCGTCCCACACCGCCATCCCGCTGCCGTCCAGCTTGCCCTTGTAGTAGCTGTTGATCATCGGGCCGCCGTTCAGCGCGATCGCCGGAATGTTCACCGTCGCCGCCGCCATCAGGCACGACGGCGTCGTCTTGTCGCACCCCGTCGTCAGCACCACGCCGTCCAGCGGATACCCGTGCAGGATCTCCACGATCCCCAGATACGCCAGGTTCCGGTCGATCGCCGCCGTCGGCCGCCGGCAGCTCTCCGAAATCGGATGCGTCGGGAACACGAGCGGCACGCCGCCCGCGTCCCGGATCCCGTCCCGGATCCGGCTCACCAGATCCAGGTGAATGCGATTGCAAGGCGAGAGATCGCTGCCCGTCTGCGCAATGCCGATGATCGGCTTGCCCGAAGCCAATTCCTCCGTCGTCAACCCGTAGTTCTGAATCCGTTCCAGATAAACGGCCGTCATCCCCGGATTGTGCGGGTTATCAAACCAGGCCCGGCTACGCAGCCGGCCAACGTTCTCTGCCTTGGGATCTCGCATATTCACCTAGCGCTGAATCCGCGCCGAACCGCCTTTCGCAAACTCGACAACCTGCTCCACCGTCGCCATCGTCGTGTCGCCCGGATACGTCGTCAACAACGCCCCGTGCGCCCAGCCCAGCCGCACCGCCTGCTCCGGCGTCGCGCCCGAAAGAATCCCGTAGAACAGCCCGCTCGCAAACCCGTCGCCGCCGCCCACGCGGTCCAGCACGTCGAGCTCACACTGCGGCGCCTGGTACGTCTGCCCGTTGATCCACGCCACCGCGCTCCACGTATGCCGGTTCGTCGTGTGCACCTCGCGCAGCGTCGTCGCCACAACCTTCAACTGCGGATGCTTGTCGAGCACCACTTTCATCATTCCGAAGAACGCCGACGGGTACAGCTTCGACGCCGATTCCACGTCCTGCCCTTCCAGCCCGAGGCCCTTCTGCAGATCTTCCTCGTTGCCCACCAGCACGTCGCAGTAGCTGACGATCTTGTTCAGAATGTTCACCGCGTTCGCCCCGCCGCCGAAGATGTTCCACAGCTTCGCCCGGTAGTTCAGGTCGAACGAAATCACCGCCCCGCGCTTCTTCGCCTCCTGCATCCCCTCCAGAATCACTTCCGAAGTCGTCGGCGACAGCGCCGCGAAAATCCCGCCCGAGTGGAACCACCGCACCCCGCCCCCGAAGATCTCGTCCCAGTTGAAATCGCCCGGCTTCAGCCGCGCCGCCGCTTCGTTCGACCGGTTGTAGAACACCACCGGCCCGCGTACGCCCTGCCCGCGGTCGCTATACACCGCCGCCATGTTCGGCCCCGTCACGCCGTCGTGCGCGAACTGCTTGTAGAACGGCTTCACGCCCATCGCCCGCACGCGCTCGGCGATCAGATTCCCCACCGGATAATCCACCATCGCCGTAGCCACGCCCGTGTTCAGCCGGAAACAATCCGCCAGATTCGCGGCCACGTTGAACTCCCCGCCGCTCACGTGCACGTGAAACTCGTTCGCCTTCCGGAACGGGATGACGCCCGGATCCAGCCGGTGCACCAGCGCCCCCAGCGACACGCAATCGAGCGCCGCCTGGTCGAGAATCTTAAATCCATAGCTCATTTCTGTTTTCTCCTGGGAAACATCTTATTCGCTCGACGACTGCTCCCGCGCGGCGCGCGTCGCCAGTTCGTCGCAGCGATTGTTGTCTTCGTGGTCGGCGTGGCCCTTTGTCCACTGCCAGTGGGTGTCGTGCCGCGCCACCTGCGCGTCCAGTTCCATCCACAGGTCCTGGTTCAACACCGGCGTCTTATCGGCCTTCACCCAGCCGCGCTTCTTCCATCCGTGAATCCACTGCGTGATCCCGTTCTTCACATACTCGGAATCCGTCGTCACGGTCACTTCGCACTTCTCCGACAGCGCCTTCAACCCCCGTATCGCCGCCATCAGCTCCATGCGGTTGTTCGTCGTCTGCGCCTCGCTGCCGTACATCTCTTTCGTGTGCTTCCCGTAGCGAAGCACGCACGCCCACCCGCCCTTGCCGGGGTTGCCGAGGCACGCCCCGTCGGTGATCAGCTCCACCTTCTTCATGCCGCCGTCAACTCTCCCAGGAAGAACGCGTCCACCAGCTGCCGGATCTCCGCCGACGTGTGCGTATGGTAAATCGCCGTCCGCAGCTTCGCCCCGTTGCGCACCCCGTGCGTAAAGTAGCTGGCAAACTGCTTCATCTTCCCCACCGTCTCCGGCACCTCTTCTTCTTCCATCATCCGGTAATAAGTGGCCATGATCTCATACCGGTCCCGCTCGCTGGGCATCCAGTACCGCCCCGTCTCCAGATACTCGCCGATCTGCCGGAAAATCCACGGATTCGACGACGCCGCCCGCCCGATCATCACCGCGTCGCATCCCGTCTCCCGGTGCATCCGCACCGCGTCCTCCGGCGTCACGATGTCGCCGTTGCCGATCACCGGAATCTTCACCGCCTGCTTCACCTCGGCGATGTAGGTCCAGTTCGCCCGCCCGCTGTAGCCCTGCTCCCGCGTCCGCGGATGCAGCGCGATCGCCGCCACGCCGATGTCTTCCGCCATCCGCGCCATCTCCACGTGCACCAGCTCCCGCTCGTTCCACCCCGCCCGATATTTCATGGTCAGCGGAATCTGTAGCGCATTTTTACACTGTTCAAGAATTGAACGCACCAGCGGTAGATCCCGTAGACACCCCGACCCCCCGTTGCACTTCGTCACCTTCTTCACCGGGCAGCCGAAATTGATATCGACGAAGTCAAAGCCCAGATCCTGGCAGATCCGCGCCGCCTCGGCCATCACCTTCGGATCGGAACCGAACAATTGCGCCGAAATCGGCCGCTCCTCAGGCTCGAACGCCAGATAATTGAACGATTTCCGCTTTCTCCCGCCGTCGGCCCCCACCACGCCGTGCGAACTGGTAAATTCAGTCATAAGCAGGCCGCAATAGCCCTGATTACGAATTAAGCGCCGGAAAACGGTATCCGTCACGCCCGCCATGGGCGCCAGGACCGTCGCCGGCCGGATCTCTTTACCGGCAACTTGATAACTGGTTGGGAACTTTTGCCGGTCCTCGGGCCGGACGGGAGTCATCCCTCCATTGTAGCGTTCCGGAGTTTGGAAGCCCAATTGCTCCGCCAAACTCGTCCGTCCAGGAGAAAGACAAAATGACGACCAACAAAACCATACTGATCCTGACCACCTTCGCCGCCTTCACCGCGGCTTCCTGCGCCCGCAACGAGACTGCCGCCAAACCCGAGGAGCCCGTCCGCGAATCCGCGTGGCGCCCCGCCGGCGAGATGGCCGCCGCCCCCGCCGCCGCTCCGGCCGCCGCGCCCAAGCCCGCCCCCGCCCAGGCCGCCGCACCCCCTCCCAAGCCTCCCCCCAAGCCCCGCCCCGCGCCCATGAAGGAGGCCCTCGCCGCCGGCACCGCCATCCCTGTCCGCATCGGCGAAACCATCACCTCGGAGAAGAACGCCAACGGCGATTCCTGGTCCGGCACGTTGTCGCAGCCCCTCGTCATCGACGGCCTGGTGATCGCCGACCGCGGCGCCCGTGTCGACGGCACGGTCACCAACGTCAAGCGCGCCGGCCGCGTGAAGGGCGTGGCGCAGCTCTCCATTGCGATGAACCGTCTGCACACGGCGGATGGCCAGGTGATCGACATCCCGACCTCGTCGTTCGCGGTCGCCGGCAAGGATGAGACGAAGAAGGATGCGGCGAAGATCGGGATCGCCTCCGGTGTCGGCGCGGCGATCGGCGCGATTGCGGGCCGTGGCAAGGGTGCGGCGATCGGTGCCGGCGCCGGCGCTGCGGCCGGAACGGGCGTAGTCCTCGCCACCCGTGGCGGCGCGGCAGTCATCGGCAACGAAGCGCTCGTCACCTTCCGCGTCTCCGCCCCCGTGACCATCACCGAAAAAATCAAGTAACGAGCCCCCTCCACCACCCAACCCGGAGCCAGTCCAAGACTGGCTCCACCCCTTCCTCGCACCACACCCCAACAGCCCCTCACCGCCAACACCCGCCCCCTTCTCGCCCCTAACCCCAACGCCGACCTCGGGGGCTGTCACCAAGCCCGAGATGCCCACCAACCCCGACAACGTCCAAGTCGGTGACTGTACCCAAGCCCAACACCGCCCCCCCTCCCCCCCCACACCCCCCCCGCCCCCCTAAGGCGCCACCATCACCATCCCTCCCGCCCCCGTCCAAAACACCAGCTTCTCCCCGCTCACCCCCACCAACTCGCCCTTCCCCTCCACCCTCACCCACCGCCCCCCCCGCCACTCCCACACACCCCCAGCCGACCCCGCAAACAACCGCCCCGCCCCCGTCAGTACCGCCGCTCTCCCCCCCGAAGGCAACGCCCAACTGAACCGCCGCGCCCCCGCCCCGAACTCCACATAACCCGCCGCCCCCAACACCCCCACTCGCTCCCCGTTCAC
>CAYMTH010000075.1:0-12807 GCA_964393235.1 uncultured Solibacteraceae bacterium
AACGTCCTCGGCGTCGCCGCCGCCGAAGCCGTCGCCCAGGCCATCGTCCGCGGCGTCAAGACCGCCAAATCCATCGGCGGCGTCCCGGGCCTCGGCTAGCCCCGCGCGACGAAGACGCGCAACAACTGATAGGCGGGCCCCGTCACGCACGCCATCTCGATGAATGCGCCCGGCGCAATCGCCCACCACGCCCGCCGCCGGATCGCCTCCACCCACAGCCACAACAGCAGCGGCGAAATGGGCCTGCCGTAATTGAAGGCATCGTACAAAACATCCCCGGCGCCGGCTACCGCGCCGAGCACCGCGAAGCAGAACACCGTGATGCCCACCGCGTCGAACTTCTCCCGCAGAACCCAGACGATCGCGATCACCGCCGCCACCGCCAGCCCCGCAAGCGCCCCTTTGTCCAGCAGCTGCAGCGCCTTCACGATCACCGGATTGCCCCCCGGAAAGGGACGGTCGACAAAGATCTGCGCGAACACCCCCGCAAACGGCCATGTAATGAGCGCCAGCCCCGAGGAAGGCGGCGTCCGCATCGCCACGAAACCCATCCAACCCAGCGCCGGCAGCGCCGCTGCGGCGAATCCGGCCGCCCGCTTCCACTCCTTTTGCCCGGCCGCCGCAAGCGCGGCGCCCGCGATCAGCAGTAGCCCCGTCTCCCGCGTCAGCGCCGCGAGCGCGCAGATCACCCCGACAGTCCGCCAATCGCCTCGCCGCCAGTGATAAACAAATCCGGCGAACCACGCGCATAGCGTCGCATCCACCGTCATCCGGTCGACCGCGGTCGCCGTCGCCGGCGCCAGCAGGAAAATCAACCCCAGCATTGGCGAGAAACCAAGGCTCTGCAGCCATAGCGCCGTCCAGTAAACACCCAGGCCGATGGAGAGCACGACGACGGCGATATAGGCCGCGTCCACAAGCGCGGGACCGCCCACCCCTCCCGCCGCGGCCAGCATCGGAACCAGTATCCGACCGTACCGGTAGCGCGCGGCGTCCATGTAACTCGCATAGCCCCGCCGCAGCAGCGGGTCGTGCGCCACCAGCCGGTAGAACTGCCCGTCGTATCCGCTCGAGTTCGGAAAGACATAGGTGCGGCCGGCCAGTTCGGGCGGAACCGCGAAACGGTCCCCCGCACAGAACAGCGAGGTCCAGTCCCCCCCGCGCGCCCCGTAGACGATCGTGCCCTGCCATAACAGGATCAAGAGTACGGCCAGGATCCCCGCCACGATCGCACCCCGGCGATCGCCCGGTCGAACAAGAAAATCCACCAACCCGATCGGCACCGCTAAGTAGCTTATCAAGGAAGGCGAGCAGACATTTCTGTGATACGAAGAAGTCATGGCGCTTTTCCTGCTGCTTCTCCTCGCCCCGCTCGCCGCCGCGGCCGATTTCCCCCCCGAAGAGTTCGCCGCCCGCCGCGCGAAGGTCTTCGATCAGATCGGCAACCGCGCTGTCGCGGTGGTCCAGGGCGCCGCCCTCCCCGAAGGCTTCGGCGTCTTCCGCCAGGCCAACGACTTCTACTACCTCACCGGCCTCGAAACGCCCCACTCCTACCTCCTCCTCGACGGCCGCACCCGCCGCGCCACCCTTTTCCTCCCCCACCGCGACGAAGCCCGCGACCGAAATCAGGGCAAGACCCTCTCCGCCGAAGACGTCGCCGAAGTCCGCCAACTCACCGGCGCCGACGCCGTCCTCGGCATCGAAATGCTCTCCGTCCAGTTGGCAGCCCTGCAGATCCGCCTCCCCGCGCCCGCCGTCTACGTCCCGTCCGCCCCGCTGCAGGGCGTCATGGGCAGCCGCGACGAGATCCTCCGAGCCCACGCCGAAGTCGCCGCCGACCCCTGGGACGGCCGCCTCTCCCGCTCCGCCCAGTTCGTCAACCTCCTCAAAACCCGCTTCCCTTCTCTCGAACTGCGCGACCTCTCCCCCATCCTCGATCAACTCCGGCTCATCAAAAGCCCGCGCGAACTCACCCTCATCCGCGAAGCCTCCCGCATCGCCGCCCTCGGTATCCTCGACGCCATCAAACGCACCCGCGAAGGCGCCTTCGAGTACGAACTCGACGCCGCCGCCCGCCACGTCTTCCTCTCCAACGGCGCGAAGTACGAAGGCTACCCCTCCATCACCGCCGGCGGGACCAATGCCTACATGGGCCACTACATGGCCAACAACGCCCGCCTCAAGGACGGCGACATGGTCCTCATGGACTTCGCCCCCGACTACCGCTACTACACCAGCGACATCACCCGGAACTGGCCCGTCAACGGCAAATACACCCCCGACCAGCGCGCCCTCAGCGAGTTCATCTACGCCTACCGCAACGCCCTCCTCAAGCGCATTCGCGCCGGCGTCACCGCGGACCAGGTCATGGACGAAGCCCGCGACGAAATGGCGCCCCTCGTCGAAAAACTCGCCGTTTCGAAAGAGATCTACCGCGAAGCCGCCCGCGGCATGCTCGCCTTCCGCGGCCACCTCTCCCACCCCGTCGGCATGACCGTCCACGACGTCGGCGATTACCGCAAGGTCCCCCTCGCCGCCGGCGTGGTCTTCGCCCTCGACCCCATGCTCTGGGTCCACCAGGAGCGCCTCTACATGCGCATCGAAGACGTCGTCGCCGTCACCCCCACCGGCGTCGAAAACTTCACCAGCTTCATGCCCGCCTCCCCGGACGAGATCGAAAAGTTCATGCGGGAACACCGCAAATGAACCGCCTGGCCCTCCTCGCCGCGGCCGCCGCCGGCCTCGCCGCCGCGCCCCCTCCGCCCGGCTTCGCCCGCGGCTACGACGTCGAACGCTATCGCAGCGAACTCCGCTTCGACGAGGCCGCCCGCTCCTTCCACGGCCTCACTGCCATCTCCCTCCTGCCCCTCCGCGACCGCTTCGCCACCTGCGAGCTCGACGCCGAAACCTTCCGCGTCACCGCCGTCACCGACTCCCAGGGCGAACTCCGCTTCGCCCAATCCCCCGGCAAGTTGACGGTCCACCTGCGGCGCCCCCACCGCCGCGGCGAAAAGATCACTTTCACCGTCGCCTACGAGGCCCGCCAGGTCAGCGTCGATCCCATGAAATTCGGCATGCCTAAGGGCTACGACCTCGGCCTCAGCTTCAAGGACGAGACGCCCGACCACCCCCGCCTCATCAACACCCTCTCCTTCCCCGAAGGCGCCCGGCACTGGTTCCCCGCCAACGACCACCCCGCCGACAAGGCCGCCTCCGAGATCATCGTCACCGTCCGCGACGGCGATCAGGCGATCGCCAACGGCCGCCTCGCCTCCGTCACCCCAACCCCCGCCGGCACCCGCTTCCACTGGATCCAGGACAAGCCCCATTCCACCTATCTCTACGTCCTCGTCGCGGGCCCGTACGTCAAGGTGGCCGACACCGCCGGCAGGCTGCCGGTGAACTTCTGGGTCTACCCGCAAGACAAGGCCGACGCCCCTCGCGTCTTCGGCCGCACCCGCGAAATCCTGCGCTTCTTCGAAAACGAATACGGCGTGCCCTTCCCCTGGGACAAGTACGACCAGATCACCATCCCCCGCTTCGGCGGCGGCGCCGAAAGCACCTCCGCCACCGTCATCGGCGACGGCCAGATCCACGACGAAAAGGCCGAAAAGGACTTCTCTTCCCACTGGCTGGTCGCCCACGAAGCGGCGCATCAGTGGTGGGGCGACCTCGTCACCATGCGCGACTGGAGCGAAACCTGGATCAACGAGAGCTTCGCCACCTACGGCGAATATCTCTACGCCCTGTCCTCGCTCGGCGCGGACGAAGGCGCTCTCAACCTGATGGACAAGCGCAACGTCTATCTCGAGGAAGCCCGCGCGAAGTACCGCCGCCCCATCGTCTGGGAGGGCTGGAAAACCCCGAATCAGAACTTCGACCGCCACACGTACCAGAAGGGGGCGGCCGTCCTCCACATGCTCCGCTGGGTCATGGGCGACGAGCCGTTCCGCAAGTCCGTCACCCGGCTCCTCGAAAAGCGCGCCTACTCCACCGCGAGCGCGCGGGACTTTCTCGCCGCCATCCGCGAAGCCACCGGCCAGTCCCGCGAAGCTTTCTTCAAGCAGTGGATCTATCGCGCCGGCCATCCCGTTTTCGATGTCTCCTGGGACTGGCGCGAGTCCGGCAAAGTCGCCCGCCTCAAGGTCGCCCAGAAGCAGGGCCCGCTCTTTACGACGCCCGTCGACGTCGCCGTCTTCACCCCTGCCGGCAAAAAGGTGCGCCGCCTCCGCATCGCCGCCAAACGGGAACAGTCGTTCGACATCCCCTGCGACGCGAAGCCCCTCCTCGTCCGCTTCGACGAAGGCGACCACCTGCTCATGGAACTGCGCTTCCCGGTGAGCGTCGACGAACTCGTCTTCCAGCTCCGCAACGACAGCGCCATGGGCCGTCTCCGCGCCGCCCGCGAGTTGAAAAACCGGGGCGCCGAAGCAGAACTCCGCCGCGCCGCCCGCCAGGATGGCTTCTGGGCGGTCCGCCGCGCCGCCGTCGAATCCGCCGCGGGCGACGCCGCGTTCTTCCGGGAGTGCGCGGTCGACCCGAAATCCGACGTCCGCGCCGCGGCCCTGCGCCGTCTCGGCGCCCCCGCCGACGCCGCCTTCCTCGCCGAGCGCTTTCGCCTCGACGACAGCTATCGCGCCCAGGCCGAAGCCCTCCGCGCGCTCGGCCGCACCGGCGACCGCGCCCATCTCCCCCTGATCAAAGAGGCGGCGAAAAGGAAGTCCCCCTCCGCCATCCTCCGCCGCGCCGCCGAAGACGTCCTCCGCCAACTGCCGGAGTGACCCGCCGCCGCCCGTTTACCGCATCGCCGCTACACGCCACCACCGCCTCCTCGCTCGGCCCATTAAACACCACCCCCACATACCGCGCCGGGAATCGCACCACCCACAGGCTCGTCAACGCCGGCCTCCCGTTCGAATCGGTCGTGGCCGAAAGCCCGAAGTAGCTGTGGGCGGCGTTCGGAAACGCGAACGCGCTCCCCGCCGGCTTTGCCTTTGGCCGGAACGACACCTCCACAGCCTCCTTCCACTCTTTCTGAAAATCCCCTTCCGGCGCGCCCGTCGTCGGCTGCGCCCGGTACACCAGAATCTGGCAGTAGAAGCGCTTCTGCGCATCGATCTTGGCGTATGCCATCACTTCGGCCTTCTGCTCCGCAAGCGAATACCCCGCCGGCGGTGCAAACGGGAACTGGTCGAATCTCTGCGTCTGCGCGTACAGCGAGACGAGAGTGGCAATCAACAGCCCCACCGGCCACAACCGGTCACACATCTCACAAAAACTTGCTATTCCCCATAACAACAACAATACAAACCACTTAGCAACAACCTCTCCAAGTGGAACCACGCGTTTTGATTGACCCCGTCTGCGATAATAAAAATAGGAGGGGGTAGCCCGCCCGGCGACGGGACAGGCGGAGCCCCAGGGCCCTGATTTCACGGGATAACCCAAAAGTGATTGAAAACAAAGGGCCGAAATTAGGGATAACCCAAAAATCGGCCTCAAACCGGCCAAAATCCTGTCAATAACCCGGGAGAACCCAACTACCTCCCCGCCACCCGCACCGCCACCCCCGCCGGTAACTCCACCGTCCGCGCCGCCGCCTCTCCGGCCACCCGGACTTTCACCGTTCCCCCCTCCGCGCTCCGCAGCACCGCCTCCGTCAGCCGCCCCCCGGCCCACCGCATCTCCACCAGTTCCACCCCGCCCCGCGCCCGCCAGCCCCGCGCCTCACCCTCGGGCCAGCCCTTCGGCAGCGCCGGCAGCAGGTGCACCTCGCCCCCGTGGCTCTGCAGCAGCATCTCCGTCATCCCCGCCGCCCCACCAAAATTCCCGTCGATCTGAAACGGCGGATGCGTGTCCAGCAGATTCGGCAGCGTCGACTTCGTCAGCAGCGCCGCCACGTTCTCCCACGCCTTCTCCCCCTCCTCCAGCCGCGCCCAAAAACTGATGATCCACGCCCGGCTCCATCCCGTGTGCCCGCTCCCCGCCGCCAGCCGCCGCTGGAGCGACTGCCGCGCCGCCCGCGCCAGCTCCGGCGTCCCCCGCAACGTGATCTGGTCCCCCGGATGCAGCGCGAACAGGTGCGATATGTGCCGGTGCCCCGGGTCCGGCTCCTCGTAATCCTCCAGCCACTCCATTAACTGCCCGTGCCGACCCACCCGCGGCTTCGGCAGCCGCTCCCGCGTCCGCTTCAACTCCGCCCGCAGCTCCGGCTCCACCCCCAGAATCTCCGCCGCCTCGATCGTCCGCCCGAACAGCGCCCAGGCGATCTCCGAGTCCATCGACGGCCCCATCACGAGCTTCCCCACCTGCCCGTCCCGCGTCCGGTACCGGTTCTCCGGCGAAATCGACGGCCCCGTCACCAGCTCCTTCCCCGGACTCTCCGTCAGATGATCCAGCACGAACAGCGACGCCTCCTTCAACACCGGAAACCCCCGCCGCGCCAGAAACCCGCGGTCCCGCCCGTAGTCGAAATGGTCCCAGTAATGCAGCGCCAGCCACGCGCCCCCCATCGGCCAGATCCCGCTCCCCACCCCGTCGATCGGCGTCGCGTGCCCCCAGTAATCCGTGTTGTGATGCAGCACGAACCCCCGCGCCCCGTACATCGTCTTCGCCACCCGCCGCCCGTCCTCCATCGCCCGTTCCACCAGGTCGAACAGCGGCTCGTGCAGCTCGGGAAGGTGCAGCGGCTCCGCCGGCCAATAGTTCATCTCCGTGTTGATGTTGATCGTGTACTTGCTGTCCCACGGCGGCGTCAGCGACGGGTTCCAGATCCCCTGCAGCGTCGCCGCCTGCGTCCCCGGCCTCGAGCTCGCGATCAACAGATACCGCGCGTAGTTCCAATACAGGTTCGCCAGCTTCACCGTCGGGTCCGCGGAGGCCAGCGCCAGCGACGCCCGCCCGTACAGCTTCCGGTAATCCGCGATGTGCTCGCGCTTCAACTCTTCAAATCCCGCCCGCGGAAACTCCGTCCCCGTCGTCACGTAAATCGTCGCCTCGTCGGCGCCTTCCACCCAAATCTCCTCCCCCGCCGCGCGCATCGCCCCGCCCTTTGGGAAAACCCGCGCCAGCGCCCGGAACCGCGCCCCCGCCTTCGGTTCCGCCGCCTGCCGCTCCCCGTGCGGCAGCGCCTGCCCCGCCAGCACCAGCGTGTTCCCGTTCTCCACCCCCGCCGTCGCGTCCGCCTCCCGCCGCAGCCGCGCCCGGAACGTCAGCCCGCCCGCCTTCCCGCTCACCACCCGCATCGCGATCACCTGCCCCGGATGGCTCGCCAGCACCTCCCGTGTGAACGTCGCGTCGAAGGTGCGGTACCGCGTCGTGTGCACCGCCGTCTCCAGGTCCAGCACCCGCTCGTAGTTCGACACCTGGTCGTGCCCCGGGAAATACAGCAGCAGATCGCCCAACGGCTGGTACGGCGGCATCCGCCGCGGCTTCGAAATGATCTCCCGCTCCGCCAGCGCCTCGGCCTCTTTCACCTTCCCCGCCCACAGCAGCCGCCGCACCTCCGGCACCGCCTTCGCCGCGCCCGGGTTCAGCCGGTCGATCCTGCTCCCCGCCCAGATCCGGTCGTCGTTCAGCTGCAGCCGCTCGTCGGCCGCGCCCCCGAACACCATCGCCCCCAGCCGCCCGTTGCCCACCGGCAGCGCCTCGTTCCACTCCCCGGCCGGCCGGTCGAACCGCAGCGCCCCCTGCCCGGCCAGCGTCATCGAAACCAAAAGCAGTAGCGGTCTCATTACGTCATCATAGAAGGGTAATGAACTCCTGCGACAACAGCCACCGCCAGACGGTGCGCGTGAAACGCGTCGACGAAGTCAACTCGCTCGACGAGCTCTTCCGGCATTGCCTCCCCGCCTTCGGCGGCGCCTACCTCCGCCGCGTCTACACCATCCTCGACCGCGCCATCGGCATGGGCTGCCCCCTCACCCTCGCCATCGCCGGCCCCGTCACCGTCTCCGGCCAGCACCAGACCTGGCTCCTCCCCCTCCTCGAAACCGGCTGGGTCGCCTACCTCTCCACCACCGACGCCGTCTGCTACC
Organism: uncultured Solibacteraceae bacterium; assembly: GCA_964393235.1. GTDB lineage: Bacteria > Acidobacteriota > Terriglobia > Bryobacterales > Bryobacteraceae. The sequence continues at coordinate 8,037 of CAYMTH010000075.1, forward strand.
ACGACGGCCACCGCTCCCTCACCGGCCGCCGCGATCCCGTCTTCGAAGTCCCCATCTTTGGCGACGACGGCGCCCTCCGCGACGAACGCACCATCCGCGTCACCGACATGGCTTTCGACGAGGACGTCCTGCTCGACCAGGACCGCTTCCTCACCGCCATCCTCCAGCTCCCCGAGTTCCAGCGCAAGATGACCGGCACCGAGCTCCGCAACCTGCTCGGCAAATGGTACGCCGCCCAGGAAGCCGCCGCCGAGGTCGAACCCGGCCTCCTCGCCACCTGCCACAAAATGGCCATCCCCGTCTTCGTCGGCGCCCCCGGCGACGGCTCGGTCTTCCTCAACTCTATGAAGCTCTGGGCCATGCGCGAAGCCGGCCTCCTGCCCGATTACGCCTTCGACCTCGACATCCACGCCGAAGTCTTCGAAGCCTGCGCCTACCACCACTGGGGCCTCTTCGAGTCCGGCCCCAAGGCCCTCGCCACCTTCATGCTCGGCGGCGGCGTGCCCAAGAACTACAACCTCCAGCCCGAACCCGCCCTCGGCCAGGTCCTCGGCCTCCCCGATGTCCGTGGCTACGAGTTCGACGTCCAGATCACCACCGCCCCCGTCACCGACGGCTCCCTCAGCTCCTGCCCGCCCGCCGAGGCCGTCACCTGGGGCAAGGTCGACCGCGAGACCTACGTCCAGTCCACCGAATCGATGCAGGGCGACTACTCGATGGTCATCCCCTTCCTCATCAAGGCCCTGCTCGACCGCCGCGCCAAGTTCGAACGCCTCCACGCCGAACTCGGCGACGTGCTCTTCGAGCGCCACCCCGAGGCCCGCGGCTACCTCCGCTCCCGCGACGGGTACCGCCTCTTCGAACGCCGCGCCGCCCTCGTCGGCCAGCTCCGCGACGCCGTCAAGGCCAACGGCGAATGGCTCCGCGAATCGCTCCAGTACCCGCTCCCGGCGGTGCGCGGATGACCCGGCGCCAGCCCGTCCATGTCGTCTACGGCGGCGCCCAACTGTTCCGCTCCGACATCGCCCGCAAGCTCGGCGGGCTGGCCCTCGCTTCGCTCGACCGCTGGAACCCCTCCACGGCCGAGCTCGACTGCTCCGAAGAAGTCCTCGCCAAGGTCCGCGAAAAGCTCGTCCGCGAACCCGTCGAGGACTTCCGCATCGACTTCGAGGACGGCTACGGCGTCCACACCGAGGAGGAAGAGGATCGCGAGGTCGCCGCGGCCGCCCAGCGCGTCCGCGAGGGCGCCGACGCCGGCACCCTCCCGCCTTTCCTCGGCATTCGCATCCGCCCGCTGAACGGCCACACCCGCGAACGCTCCCTCCGCACGCTGCGCCAGTTCCTGCAGACCGTCTCCTACCGCCTGCCGGCCAACTTCCGCGTCACGCTGCCGAAGGTCGAGCGGCCCGAAGAGGTCGCGCAACTCGCCGTCGAACTCCGCGGCCGCGCTTGGATCGAAGCGCTCGTCGAGACGCCCCCGCTGCTGCCCCGCCTCCGCGAACTGGTCGACGCCGCCGGCGGCAAGCTGCTCTCCGTTCACCTCGGCCCCTACGACCTGCTCGCCTCGCTCGGCATCGCCGCGCCCTTCCAACGCCTGCACCACTCGGCCTGCACCGCCGCCCGATTCCAGATGCTCACCGCCTTCGCCGGCACCGACGTCGAGGTGGTCGACGGCCCCACCAAGATCCTCCCCGTCGGCGAACACCGCGAGCCCGTCATCGCCGCCTGGCAGCAGCACCGCGACGAGATCCTGCTCTCGCTCGCCGAAGGCTTCTACCAGGGCTGGGACCTGCACCCCGCGCAGCTCGTCACCCGCTACGCGACGCTCTACCAGTTCTACGCGCAGCACGCGCCGACGATGGAGGCCCGCCTCGCCAACTACGAAGCCGGCGCCGAGACCGCCGTCGTGCTGCAACGCCAGTTCGACGACGCCTCCACCGTCCGCGGCCTGCGCCACTTCCTCCAGCGCGCCCGCGACTGCGGCGCCATCTAGCGCTTCTTCACCCAGTCCGCGATGTCGTCGATCACCACCGGGCTGAACGGCGCCACCATCCGGTACTCGGCCGGCAGCGACTTGCCCTGCCCCGGCTGGAACAGGTGGTTCATCGCCGGGTACAGCTTCAGCGTCACCCGCGGGCCTTCAATCTTCTTCCAGCCGGCGAAGTCGACCAGCGTCACCTGGTAATCCCGCCCGCCCTGCAGCACCAGCATCGGCATCTTCAGTTCCCGCGCCACCGGCACCGGGTCCCGCGAGACCTCCGCGCGGTAGGCGTCGGACATCATTTTCTTGATCTTTTCCCCCTCCGCCGGGTCCACGCCGAGATAGCGCACCTGCTCGTCGATCAGCACGTCCACGGGGCGGGTCGAGCCGGCCAGAATGATCAGCCCCGCCAGCGTCGGGTCCGCCTGCCCGATCCACGGCGCCGCGTAGCCGCCCAGGCTGTGTCCGGCGACGAACACGCGTTTCGGATCGATGCCCGGCGTCGCGCGCAGCAGCTTCGCCGCGCTCACCGCGTCATCGATCACTTCCTGCGCCAGCGTAATGTCGCGCCCGAGCTTCGCGCCGTATTCCCGCGTCCGCTTCGTATACCGCAGGGTTGCGACACCCCGCGCGGCGAGGCCCTCGGCGATGTCGCGGAACGGCTTGTTCGGCCCGATCGTCTCGTCCTGGTCGTTCGGCCCCGAGCCGTGCACCAGCACGACGGCCGGGAACGGCCCCTTCCCCTCCGGCATCGTCAGCGTGCCGGGCAGCTTGTATTCGCCGGTCACCACCGTGACCGCAATCGCGAGGGCGAGAATCACGCCTTCATTGTAAGTTGGACAGATGGCCCTGCGCGTCATCATCGATACGGACCCGGGCGTCGACGACATGGTGGCGATCCTTTCGGCGCTGCACGACGACGAGCTCGAGGTGGAAGCGATCACGACGGTCGGCGGCAACGTCCCCCTCGCGCAGACCACGCGCAACGCGCTGCGCATCCTCGCCCGCGCCGGGCGGCTCGACGTACCCGTTCACGCCGGGTTGACCGTGCCGCACACGGCGGCCGAGGTGCACGGCGACGACGGCCTGGCCGGCTGCCCGTGGCCGGACGCCGGCGCGCCGGCGTCGCTGGACGCGGTCGCGTTCCTGACGGCCGCGCTCGAACGCGGCGGCGTCACGCTCGCCTGCCTCGGGCCGCTCACCAACCTGGCCGCCGTGCTGCGCGCGCGGCCGGAGCTCGCCGGGGGACTCGCGCAGGTCGTGCTGATGGGCGGGGGCTTCGGCACGTACACGTTTCGCGCCGAAGGGGGCCTGGTCGCCTCGCGCGGCAACATCACGGACGAGGCCGAGTTCAACATCTACTCCGACGCCGAGGCCGCGCGTACCGTCTTCGCCTCGGGCGCGCCGGTGACCGTCGTTCCGCTCGATGTGAGCCAGCGGACGCTCGTCTCGCGCGAGCGGCTCGACCTGCTGGAACCCGTCCTCGGCGGCATCCTCGACCGCTACGGCGACTTCTCGCGCCGCCGCTGGGGCCACCACTCCGGCCCGCTGCACGACCCGAACGTGCTGGCCCGGCTGGCCGAGTCCGATCTCTACAACGGCCTTCGCGGCACGGTGACGGTGGGGGACGGCGGCCGCACGTCTTTCGCCGCCGGGGCGGGTGCGCACCAGGTGCTGCTGCAGGTGGACGCCGAAGGGTTTCTCGATTGGGTGTGGGAGCGGCTCAGCACGGCAGGCGGTTGGCGAAACGGTCCACGCTCATAAACGGATCAGCGAGCGGGACGGCCCGGCGGATCGCTTCGCATTCGTCCGGCCACGGCGCCGCGGCGGCGAAGAACTCGTCTTCGGCCGAACGCAGGAAGCGGCTGAAGTCGTCGCGAACGAAGGTCTGGCGCACCGTCTCCGGCCGGGCCAGCAGGCGCGCGATGCCGTCGAGCAGTTCGGGCATCTCCCAGCACCAGGCGATGTTTTCGAGCGACAGGTCGCACGGCACGGTGAGCCCGACCTGGCGGTGCATCTGGATGCGGTGGATGCCCGCCCACGCGTGCCCCACCACCTCCGCCGGCGCGTCGGCCAGGCACTGGCGGATCAGGAAACGCTCGAGTTCCGTTCGTTCTTTGCCGTGGATTTCGATCTGCTTTTCGGCCAGGCGGAGCAGGTGGATACGCATCGCGTCGCTCGCGTGGCCGTAGATTTCGGGGACGAAGTCGACCGGCATGTTCCCCGGTTTCAGCGCCTCGTCCCAGCCCCACTGGTCGGCCGAGAGCTGCTCTTCGCGCACCATGCGGCAGCCCATTTCGCGATAGGTCTCCGGGTCGACGCCGGAGCGGAGCAGGCACTGTTTGATGTCGTGATCGTCCATGCCGAGGTCGAGCAGGCGCAGGCAGTCGGCGGGGTCGCGGGCGAGCGTGATGACGCGGGCGGCGGAGCGCCGCACGCGGGGCCCGGCACTCTCGACCAGGCGGAACAGCGCCGGGTGGAGCGCAGGCGCGGGCGCCTTCAGGCGGGCGATGTCGGAGAGCAGTTGGATCTGCTCGGGTTCGCCGGCGGCCTCCAGCGCCGGGCCGGTGCGTTCCGCCGCGCGGTGGCGGATGAGCAGCACGGCCGCGCCGTAGCGGGTCTGCGGATCGGGCGAGTCGAGCTTCGCCTCGATGTCCTGGAGATTGCCGCGCAGGGCGTGGACCAGGAAGTCGGTGTCGGGTTCGCCGGTCAGTTCGAAGGGCACGTTCTCGCCGAGCGCGGCGAGGCGGGGCGCGGCCAGAGCCGGGAGCGGGGAGCGCTGCAGCACGG